>JAICKD010000404.1 GCA_025928125.1 Ktedonobacterales bacterium | reverse complement strand
GCCCATTGACATAGAGCAACCCCTCGGGCCAGCCGAATTCACTTCCGCGGCCAAGCAGCAGTCGCAGCACTACCGCTTGCTCCCCCTCGTCGAGCTGAGCGAGCCATGCATCGGGCGCCTCGATCACTGCATGAAACCATGCAGTGCGGTCATGGCCGCCCCAGCGGCTCCCTGGATGAACCGAGAACCACTTGCCACTGTCGCTGGATGGAATCGGCATCTCGCCTGGGTCAACACCACTTCCAAGGTCGAGCATACGCAGGTTACGAAGCAGGCGACTCTCGGCATATATCCGTGGCGCCAGCTCGATTAGCGCGCGGCGCAATCGTTGCATGGAAGGTCGCATCACCACTGCTCCATCATTCTATCGCCGTACATATGCATACCTTTGTAGTCAACGACTATAAGAAACCTTGAGACGCCGACAGGCGCCTATTCTGGAAGTACCGGCAGCAGGACGTGCGAGGGATGCTCGGCATCATGCAGCAACGTCTGTCTGGCCACGCGCCAGGTGGTCGCCGTGGCCGGGTCTTCGCCGGTGTTGGGATTGCGCTCCCACCGCGGGAAATTGCTACTCGTCACGTCCAGGCGCACACAATGACCGGGCGAAAACGTGATCGCGGTCGCCCAGAGATTAATACTTACTTCATAAACGCGACCCGACTCCACCAACCCTGCGGGCCGTTCAACGCCATCGCGGTAGCGTAGCCGTGTGACGCCATCGGTCAGCGTTATCGCGCGACCATCGGGATAAACATCCACCAGCCGCGCGACAAAGTCAGTATCTGGCCCATCGGTCGCGACATACAACGTCGCAGTGACTGGACCGGCCAGCGCAAGCGCCTGCTCAAGCGGAGTGGAGGTAAATACCAGCACATCGTCGCGTTTCTCGACAGCCCGCTGATCGAACGCGCCAGCGCTGAGCGCGGGGTGCATCAGAGTCGCGCCGCCGATGGTCGGTACAGGGTTCAATGGGTCAAAGATATAGGTATCGGCTACCTCAGCACCCGGTATCTCCCGCGACAGCGACCCATCGGCTCCTGCAGCACTGGCATGTCCACCGCTATGCAAATACCACGCCTCCAGACGCATCGAAGCGGGCGGCCAGACATCACTCGCACGCCAGGTATTCGCGCCCATCATGAAGTATTTCACGCGCGGCCACTGGTCGAATCCGTTCGGCGTCTGCTTGAGGAAATGGTCAAAAAACTGAAGGTGCAGGCTGACCAAATCAATCTGAAGGTCGATCAGCGCAGCGCCGGAACGTAGGCCGAAATCGAGATCGCCGACATTCGGGGTAAAACTGCTGTGGGACCAGGGACCAATCACTAGGTACTGGTCAGGATTGCCCTGAGCGCGCATCGAATTGAAATTACGGATCGTGCCATTGAGGAAAATATCATACCAGCCACCGATATGAAGCGCTGGAATGCGTGCCACCTCATATGCGGGAGTCACACGCACGGCATCCTGAAAGGCGAGGTCTTCGCGGCGCGTGATGGCGTCAGTCATCGGCTGATTGAGATCGAGTCGGGCAAGCGGTCCAAAACGCTGAAGCGGCGCCTCAGCATATCCCGCCTCAACCAGTCGATCATATTCGCGCGCCATCGCGGTGAATGCCTGAAACTGGCCTGTGGGATTGCCCCGATTGCGCCGTGACAGCACATCGAGGCCACGTTGGAGCAGCCATGCGCCCTCAAGACCTAACTCGAAGACGCCATTCCGTGAAAAGACGCCCTCACTCGGGTCAGCCCAGGTAATCATCGGCGCCATCGCATGCAGCGCAGCTGGCGCTTCGCGCGCTGCCGCCCACTGAGTGAACCCCATGTACGAGCCACCGAACATGCCAACACTGCCATTTGATCCCGGCAACGCCGCAGCCCATGCGACGGAATCCGACCCATCGGTGTCCTCGTTGCGCATGGGATCGAATTCGCCTTCGGATGTGAACGTGCCACGCACGTCCTGTACTACAATGATATAACCGCGCCGTGCGGCCTGCGCTGGATTGATCAGACTGCTGCCAAGCGGAAAGTCTTTGCCATAGGGTAGCCGCATCAGCAGAACGGGATAGCGGCCCTCGTCGGCGTCATCTGGCCGAAAGACATTCGCGCGTAGGACCACACCGTCACGCATTGTCGCGGGAACGTCGAAGTCCGCGCGCACACCAGACATCATCGTTGGCTGCATGGCTACCCTCCGCTCATTTGATGGCAAGCGCACCGCCAAAAACATTCGATGCGCTCAAACTCGCCGAAGCGCCTAAACGAGGCATGCTCGACGGGTACGCCCATATAATACAGCGAGGACGGCCCAAGTGAGCCGTCCTCGTATCGTGGTATGAAACCGCAGCTAACTGACTTTCTGGGCCAAGCTGGAGAAGAACTGGCTGATTGCCTTATCGACAAAGGGCCGCGTCACCGGATTATCGAGCGCGGCAATCGGGCCACCAAGGCTTGCGTTGACCGCATAGGTGAGGGTTGTTCCCGAGCCATTTGGCGCCAGATCAATCGTGGCATCGCCGTTAATTGTAGTGGATGAGCCCTGCCGGTTGAACGAGAGTTTCATGTGGCTCGGCGGTGTGCTCTCCGTCTCCTGCGCCGATGCGCCATAGGTGCCTTTGACTGGCCCAATCCCGACATTAGCTCGAACAAAGAGCGCACCAGCATCCCAGCGTACTTCTTCAGCGCCTGCCATCGCCTGCTTCAGTATGTCGGCGTTGTGCAGCGCATTCCAAACCGTCTGGGGATCGGCGGAAAAGTTCTGCGTACCCTTAAGCTCCATAGCTGTCTTCTTACCTTTCATGAAACAACACACGGCCATCCAAACATATCGCCTGGCGATTCCGACCTGCTCCATCTGCGGTCTTTTCATCGCTAGCGAGCAAGCGCCTGTGAGAGTTATCAGGCTTTTGTCTCGGCCATTATACCGGGCATCGCTGCCTATCGCAAGCACGAGAGCGCAATATAATCCTGTTTGCCTAATTCTGTTGGTCATCTCACATCAAAGGCGCCCAACTACCGACTATATCGATGGTATGGCGCCACCATCGATCACGATATCTTCGCCAGTCATCGAGGGAAAGATATCCGAGGCAAGCAGCAAGGTCATTGCCGCAATCTCGCTCATGCGCACCAGGCGGCGAAGCGGAATCCCGCGCGCTTCTTCGCGTTCCACCTGTTCGACCGAGAGACTTCGCGCCGCGCTTTGAAGCGCAATACTCTTTTCCTGGCGCTCGGTCATTGTCCATCCTGGACTTATAGCGTTGATCCGCACGTTGAACTGCGCAAGCTCGCGTGAAATGCCACGAGTGAAATTGACCAGGGCGGCATTTACCATGCTCCCAACCACGAAGTCGGTCGTGGGCATGCGCGCGGTACTTCCAATGATATTGATAATGCTGCCTGATTGGCGCTCCATCATGTGAGGAGCAAGCGTTCGCACAAGTCGAACATACCCCAGTCCCTTGACCTGCCAGACTGTTTCTAATTCTTCCACCGACATCTTAAAGAAGTTGCCGTTGTGGGCGCGGGCAGCATTATTCACCAGAATATCCACGGCGCCAAGTCGCTGGATGCTCTCTTCGACGACTCGATCGATCTCTGCCCGCAGCGTCAGGTCGGCGACGAGGGGTACGACTGGAGCTACCTGGCCAGCGTGCGATGATGAGGCCAGCGCGCGCGCCGCATCCTGAAGTTTACGAGTTGATTGCGCAACCATGACAACCCCGACGCCTTCAGCATGCAAAGCCCGTGCGATTTCCAGGCCGATGCCTTGACTTGCGCCTGTGACGATGGCAGTCTTGCCGCTTAGTCCTAACTCCATAACTACTACTCCCTATAGCTGACAGGTAGATGCCTCCACTGGCCGTGCTGGTCACTCAAAACAATACACCAGGCGCACAGTGCGAAAATGCTAACGGCCAGAGATCGACCCCTCCGAGGAATCCGCGATCAACTCCACCTGCCACCACTCGTTGACCCATAGACCAACAACACGCACCGGCAAGCCCCATCCCGCGACAACCTGACAGGCCGCGCGAACCTGTGCCTGATGTTCCTCGTCGGAGACCGGATTGCCCGCGCAGCCGTGGTGCGCTGCGATAGCGATGAGTTGAGACTCGTGGGCTGAAACCGAAACGTCCACGT
>JAICKD010000180.1 GCA_025928125.1 Ktedonobacterales bacterium | reverse complement strand
TGGGAAAAGCTCATCCCCGGCGCGCATCTTTCGCATCAGATTCTGGCGCATCTCGTCCTTGACTGAGAGAACGCGATAGCCACTGTCGCGAAGTTGTCCTATGGTTGCGGGCTTGCTGCTATTTGGCATGCGATTGAAAGGCTCCTCGATATGCTAGCCCATCCGTGCTTGTGCGCGCACGGTACAACGTCAGGCGCACTCATCCGGCGGGGGAAACAAATCAACATCGGATTGTGGGTCAGGTGACAGGTGTGGCCCGGTTGATAGATGCAGTTCGCTACGGACATCATTGATTGGGGGCAGAATGAAGATGCCTCCGTGTCCTGCATTCTATGTCGCGCGGAGGGCGCGATGCAAGCCCACGACGGTCAGCAGACAGCCGCGCCACATCCATCAGACCGGATGTGGCGCGGCGAATTCGTATTATTCCAAAAAGCGCCGCAATGCTAATAAGAGGATGGGAACATAAGCGGCAACCCAAACCACAGGAATGACATCAGCACGAAGATGCCAAGGCCGACCGCAGAGAGGACGATGCCAGCGACCGCCATGCCATGCCGACTGACTGAGCTACGTCCCATAATGCCCATAATCAGGCCAATAATTCCCGTCACGAGCGTGATAACGCCAAAACATGGAATAAACGCGAACGGGACGCTGATGATGCCCAGCACGAGGCTCGTCACAGCCTGCCCCGCGCCCGGATCTGGCGGAGCGGCGATGACATAGGGATAAGGCGCTGGCTGCATGTAGATATTCGGCGCGCCATACACCGGCGTCCCTGGCTGCCCCGGTGGAGGAGGATACGGCGCGGCGCCGTAGGAAGGGGGCGGAGGATAAGCGCCAGGCTGCCCATAACCCGGATATGAGGGGTCGGGCGGCTGCTGCCCTTGCCACGGCTGATTCTGCGGGGGATAGTCGCCATATGGAGGCTGGCTACTCATGCTTTTACTCCTGACCCACTTGCTGGCCCTGGACCTGTAGCGCCAGGTTCCTGTTGGCTCACCGCCAGTATACCACTGTCATCTACGCCGTAAATGGGCTGACGGTTGCTATTGTGAACGTGCGAACAGCATGGGGGATATGGAAGATAGCAAAGAGTGCTAGTGTCGTCGCGGCACATGCAGACAAATATCAGTGAGCATACCGGCTAATCGCGTGGTGTCCGGCTAGCGCAGGCCCAGCAGCGTGTCATTGCGGGATGCAACGACAGGTGGCGGCGTGAGAGCGGTTGGTGGCACACTTCGCAGGTACCATATGTTCCCTGCGACGCGCGCTGAAGCGCATATTGGGTCTGCCGCAACTCGTCTCGCAACAAGAGATCTAATGCGCTACGCAGCACAGCATCCTCGCTTCGCGCGGACGGTTCTTCGAGATCGCACAACGCCAGCAGCAACGCGACGTGTTCTTGTTCGAGGCGATTGATTGCCGTTACCAGTGCGCGTGTCCGGCTGTTTGCCGTCTCGAGGCGTATATTCACGCCGCGCATTCGTCCAACTCGCGCGCCAGCCGTACCAGGCGTTCGTTGATGGGGTTCGCCGTCGCTGGTGGCGTCTGTCTCACTCTGATGGCCCATGCGATCCACTGTAAAGCTCCTTAAAACCTGCACATCCCGCCTGCATTCGACTCCCAGTTGCCCGGCGGTTCTACCCGCTACAACGAAGGCCGCGACGCTGAGGAACGCCATCCCCACAAAGTCGTCCCTGACCTGACCTGACATACAGACTTCTGGAGATGTTGGATAGCTTCGACCACCCGCATAGTATCACGTGCAGGGCCGTGCCTGCACACTTGCTTTGTCCAGAGCCATGTCAACAGGTGAACGGCTGCGGATAACGCGGATGACGCAACCAGCCACTGGTGTGCTCGTTTGACAGGTTTTCTCTGGTGCGCCTATACTGCCAGAGGTAATGCTGGCGAAAACAGGCCAGAAATTGGCTTCCGCGCGTGTTTCCCGGATGACCGCCAGTGGCTGAGACCGCGCATCCAGAGCCTTAGAATAGAATAGAATAGAATAGACGACATATCTGACGGACGGCGCATTTCGGTGCGCGCGGCATACACGCACAGCAGATGAGGATGGGCATGACGACACACAACGGCGACGCAGAGGATACCGGCGCGACGGAGTTCGAGGAACAGCCAACCACGAACGCGGACGCTTCCGCGGGCGGCTCGGGAGACTTGCGGGCGGCCCTGGCGGCAGCGCGCGCCGAGGCAGAACAATACAAGGACAAGTATCTCCGCGAGTATGCGGAGCGCGAAAACTTCCGCAAGCGCCAGGAGCGTGTGGTGCAGGACCGCGAGCGGCGCGCCAAGCGTGATGTGCTGCTCGCGGTGCTGGACGCGCTCGATAACGTAGATCGGGCCGTAGCGCACCAGGAGACCATGGACCGCGAAGGCTTCCAGCAGGTCGTCCGCATGCTGCACTGGCAGTTGAACGAGACGCTCAAGAATGAAGGCCTTTCGGTCGTGCCGACGGTGGGCGAGCCATTCGATCCGTACGTGCATGAGGCCATCGAGCAGGTGGCGTCGGATGCGTATGGCGAGGGAACCGTCGTCGAGGAAGTGCGTAAAGGATATAAGCAGGGCGATGACACCCTTCGTCCGGCGCGTGTGAAGGTGAGCTCTGGCGCGGGCGCCTGAGCGATTGATCGTCTCTGGAGCAGCGGTGAGAGCGCATGGACTCGAAAGACTATTACAAGATTCTGGGCGTCAGCAAGTCCGCGGATACCGAGGATATCAAGAAGGCCTACCGGAAGCTGGCGCGCAAATATCACCCCGATGTTAATCCGGGCAATAAGACCGCTGAGGCTCGTTTCAAAGAAATCAACGAGGCGTACGAAGTGCTGTCTGACCCGGAGAAGCGGCGCAAGTACGATTCTCCGGGATTTCAGGATATCTTCGGCGGGGCGCGCACCGGGACACGTGGCCGCACCACGGTTCCACCAGACTATGCCGACCCGACAGGCTTCTCTGACTTCTTCGAGACGCTCTTCGGGCGCGGTAACCGGCGCACCACGACGGATACCGGCACGCGCCCAAATACGACGCGGCGCCCTGAAACATCCGCCGCGCAGACCGGCGAGAACATCGAGCAGCCCATCGAAATCTCGCTACGCGACGCCTACAGCGGTACGACCCGCTCCTTCACCGTAGAGGTCACGGAACCGTGTCCGGTGTGCCACGGCACTGGCTTCGTGGGGACGCGCGTCTGCGCGACATGCGGCGGGACCGGCACGACCAGCCGCACGCGCAAGCTGGAAGTGCAGATCCCGCCAGGGGTCGATACCGGCTCAAAGGTGCGCGTGAAAGGGGCCGGACAACCCGGCGTGGGCGGCGGCCCGGCGGGCGATCTCTTTCTGTTGGTGACGATGGCGCCTGATCCCACGTTCGAGCGAAAAGGCGATGACCTACTCACCGATGTCCAGCTACCGCTCTCGATCGCGGTGCTGGGAGGCGAGGCGCGTGTCGAGCCACTGGACGGCAAGCGGGTCATGCTCACCATCCCGCCGGAGACGCAGAACGGCCAGACATTTCGCCTGGCGGGCAAGGGAATGCCCAAACGGCGCGACGGCGGCTTTGGCAATCTGCTGGTGCGCGTGCAGGTCGTGCTGCCCCAGCGACTCTCCCCGCAAGAAAAGCAGCTCTTCGAGCAACTGGCGCAACTGCGTCCAACTGCCTGACGTCACCCTGATACCGCCTGGCATAGATTGGTCATATATCCGCCCCAATTGCGTAACGGGGCGGGTATTGTTTTCTATAGTCGAACGATAACAACACGCTGGGAAAGCTGGCCAGAAGTTATTGTGGCGGACGCGATATAATAAGATAGTCGGCACGTCTGACGATGATTCCGCTATGGGATTCTTCGCGCAGGATACTGGCGCTCACTCGTGCGGGCGCCTTGTGGCGTCGCATACGACGCACATCAGCAATGATCGGGCGGCGGTGGCATTTTCATCTTCATCATTTCTCTTCGCAGCCAGCAGCGCGCCACGGTTAATACCAGTGCGAGCAGGATGGAGCTATGTGCTACGACGGGCGCACGACGTCCGGGCAGGCAAGTAAGAAAGGCAGAAAGGCAGCCCTGTACATGAGTACTACAAGCGTGCAGCATGGCCCGCGGGTCACCGACATCGAGGATAGTCCGGCGGGGATCAACAATTTCGTGATTGTGGCCGCGACCGTAAACGGCTCAGGCAGCCAGACCGCGAATAACTGTCTGCTCCGGGCGCTCTTCAAGATGGGCATTCCCGTGACGGGCAAGAACCTCTTCCCCTCCAATATCCAGGGACTGCCTACCTGGTTTCAGATCCGTCTGAGTGAGGATGGCTTCGTCGGGCGGCGCGATACCTGCGAGGTGCTGGTGGCGTTGAATCGCAGCACCGCCGCCGAGGATATCTCCAAAGTGTCATCCGGCGGCGTGGTCATCCTGCCCAGCGAGTGGAAGCTCGCCGAAGACCGCAGCGATGTCACCTACTACACGCTGCCCGTGCAGCAGATGGCCAAAGACTCTGGCGCGAACGCCGACCTGCGCCCCTATGTCGCCAACATGGCCTATGTGGGCGCGCTCGTCGAACTGCTCGGCATTGACCCAGACGAGATCGAGGCCGCGCTGATGAACCATTTCGGTGGCAAGCGCAAGGCGGTCGATCTCAACTTCGGCGTGGTCAAGGCGGCCATCGAGTATACACGCACGAATATCACCAAGCGCGATCCGTTCCGCGTGCAGCGATCGAGCAAAACCGCAGGCAAGATTCTGATCAACGGCAACTCGTCCGGAGCGCTGGGCGCGGTCTTCGGCGGTGTGAGTGTCGTTGCCTGGTATCCGATTACTCCTTCCACCAGCCTGGTGGATGCGCTGACTGATTACGCGAAAGATCTGCGCGTCGATAAAGAGACAGGCGAGCACACGTACGCCATCGTCCAGGCGGAAGACGAGATTGCCGCGATTGGCATGGTGGTCGGCGCGGGCTGGGCTGGCGCGCGGGCGATGACCTCGACCTCCGGGCCGGGCATCTCGCTGATGACGGAATACGCGGGCTATGCCCATTTTGCCGAGGTACCCGCGGTCATCTGGGATATCCAGCGCATGGGGCCGAGCACCGGCCTGCCAACGCGCACCTCGCAGGGCGATATCCTGATGGCTTATTACTTGGGCCACGGCGATACCCGCCACGTGTTACTGCTCCCGGCGAACATGGAGGAGTGCTTCGAGAGCGGCTGGCGCGCGTTCGACCTGGCGGAGCGGCTGCAGACGCCAATCTTCGTGCTGAGCGACCTCGATCTGGGCATGAATCTCTGGATGAGCCAGCCGTTTACCTATCCCAACAAGCCATTTGACCGGGGCAAGGTGCTCAGCGCGGAGGAGCTTGCCAAACTGGGCGGCTTCCATCGCTATGAGGACGTGGATGGCGACGGCATCGGCTCTCGCACCATTCCCGGCACTGATAGCCCGTACGCGGCGTACTTCACCCGTGGCAGCGGCCACAACGCCCAGGCGCAATACACTGAGCGCGCCGACGAGTGGCAGGCGAATCTGGCCCGGCTGCACCGCAAGTTCGAGCACGCGCGGACGCTGGTTCCGAAGCCAGTCGTTGACGAGGTAGCGGGCGCTGAGATTGGCATCATCTCGTACGGCTCGAACGACTCAGCCATCACCGAGGCGCGGAGCATGCTGGCGAGCCGTGGGATCCAGACAAGCTACCTGCGGCTGCGCGCCCTGCCCACCACCGAGGAGTTCCAGCAGTTTGTTGCGAAATATCCGCGACATTACATCGTCGAGAACAATTTCGATGGGCAGATGGCGAAGATCCTGCTGACCGAGGCGCCCGCACACGCCGCCCATCTGAAATCCGTGAACCAGTGCGATGGCCTGCCGCTGACAGGTCGCTGGATCGCACAGTCCATTCTCGAGCAAGAACGCCAAGAGCGATAGGAGCGATAGCGATGGCAATCCAGGAACCTCCGGCCCAGGGTACGAACCTGATCGGCCTGACGAAAAACGACTACAAGGGGCGACCGTCTACACTCTGCAAAGGTTGCGGCCACGACTCGATCTCGGTGCGCATCATCTCTGTCGCCTATGATCTCTCGATACGCCCTACCCAACTGATCAAGCTGAGCGGTATCGGCTGTTCCAGCAAGACGCCCGCCTACTTCCTCAGTCAGTCGCACGGCTTCAACGGGCTGCACGGGCGCATGCCGTCGATGGCCACCGGGGCGCTGCTCGCCAACCACACGCTCAAGGCTGTTGGCATCAGCGGCGACGGCGATACCGGCAGCATCGGCCTCGGCCAGTACATTCACATGGTGCGCCGCAATGTGCCGGTCGTCTATATCGTCGAGAATAACGGCGTCTATGGGCTGACCAAGGGCCAGTTCTCGGCCACCGCCGATGTGGGCCAGATCCTCAAGTATGCCGGTAAGAACGAGCTGCCGCCGATTGACCTCTGCCAGGAAGCGATCATCGCCGGGTGCGGCTTCGTCGCGCGCAGCTTCGCCGGCGACGCCAAGCAGGTGCGCGAGTTGCTGAAGGCGGCTCTGAGCTTTGAAGGAACGGCAGTACTTGACATAATTAGTCCCTGCGTGACCTTCAATAACCACGATGAGTCTACCAAGAG
>JAICKD010000715.1 GCA_025928125.1 Ktedonobacterales bacterium | reverse complement strand
TGGGATTTGGACTTCTTCGTGCTCATATATTCAGTGACCTTGTCGAATGCATCTAAGTGCATTATACATATAGATGCATGATGTGTCAAGCCGATGTGCCAGCGGCCACAGCCCGTGTGTAATGCCACGATCTTAGCAGCCTGTAAGGTCAGGATGTGACCATTCGCCACGCGGCGCCGCCTGAATGAATGAAGTAATTTGCGCGCCGATGGCGTCGGCTATGGCGTTGCACACATCCGGTGTATATACTGATATGACAGCGTCTCTCTGTAGATTGCGCGGCCACGGAGGTCTTTCGATGAGTCAGCCCAACGATATTCCCAATCCCTTCGACCCATTTAGTTTCTGGCGGACCACGCAGAATGCGTCGCTGGAGACATGGTCGAAGGCGATGATCGAGCTCGTCAATACCGAGGCATACGCCGAGGCCACGGGGCGGATTCTCGATAGCTACCTCACCGCGTCGGTCCCGATGCGCAAGGTCGTGGAGCAGGCGATGGCGCAGGTTCTCGGGCAAGTCAACATGCCAACGCGCGCCGAGGTGCTCAGTCTCGCCGAGCGCATGACCAACATCGAGATGCGACTGGACGATCTCGATGCCCGCTTCGACGAGATGCAGCGGATGCTGGCGCAGATTGTCTCGAATACTGCAAAAATTCAGGCGGCTCCTGTGGCTGCCGCAGCGAAGAGCCTGCCAAAACCGGCCACCGCACCGGCCACCGCTACAAACAGCAGCCGTCCGCGCCGCACGCGCGCCGCCAGTGCCTCGGGCCGGTCCGCAGCGTCCACGCGCACCAAGGAGTAATCGTGTCCTATGGCGACTCCCACCCATCCATCAGCCGCAAAGAACGGCGCGAAGCAGAAGCATCTGCAACTGGTCGAGGAGCAGCTTCGCACACTGCAGCGGGTGCTCACCACTCCGTACCCCATCGCGCAGACGCCGAAAGAGACGATCTGGACGCTCAATAAGGCGAAGCTCTACCACTACATTCCAGTTGTTCCGCTGAAACAGCGCCACCCTACCCCGTTGCTGCTGGTCTTTGCGCTAATGAATCGTTCATCAATCCTTGACCTGCGTCCGGGAGCGAGCTTCGTTGAATATATGGTCGGCAAGGGCTACGAGGTCTATCTGCTCGACTGGGGTACCCCTGGTCTAGAGGATCGCAATCTCAAGTTCGACGACTACGTGCTGGACTATCTGCTGCGTGCGATACGCAAGCTGAAGTCGTTTAGTGGCGCGCGGGAGTTTAGCCTGCTCGGCTGGTGTATTGGCGGGCTGATTACCACCATGTACGCCGCGTTACGCCCCGACGATGGTCTGCGCAATCTGCTGCTGCTGACCGCGCCGCTCGATTTCACCGACAAGAACTGTACCGGCTTCATTCGCTGGGTGGATGAGCAGCGCCTCGATGTCGAGCGGATACTGGCGACGTTCGGCAATATGCCTGGCGAGATGCTGGACTACGGCGCCAAGGCGCTTAAGCCGGTCGATAACTACGTCACCAACTATCTCAAGCTATGGGAAAACATCGACGACCCCAAAGTCGTCGAGTCGTGGCATGCGATGAACACGTGGGTGACCGATCTAACTCCCATAGCTGGCGGAGCCTATCGGCAACTGATCGTGGATATGTATCGCCACAATCGCCTGATGCAGGGGACGATGACGCTACGCGGCGAAACGGCGCATCTGGAAAATATCACTGCCAATGTCCTCAATCTCGTCGCGACCGAGGACCATATCGTGCCGCCGTTGCAGACCGAGGGCGTCATGGCGAAGATTGGCAGCAACGACAAAGAGTTGTTGCGTATTCCCGGCGGCCACATTGGCATGATGGCGGGCAGCGGCGCGATCAAGCGCACCTGGCCGCAGATTGACGCCTGGCTCGCGCCGCGCTCTGGGGCAGAGAGGGCCTGAAGCGATGCGGCTTCGAGGCGTCCCCAATGGCTCACATCGGGGACGCTTCTTGCCTGGTTAGCTCAGGCGGGTGAAATCCATCGTCCAGTTAGTCTCCCAGGTAGCGCCGCCATCCTGCGAAAACGCCTGCTCCCAGCGGCAGGTGTCCGGCGAATCATGGGTCCAGAGAAAGCGGCTGAAGATCCGCTTGCCCTCGAACGGCTCGCAGTCGTAAAACACGCCGAGTCCATCTTTGAACTCGCCGACCATTGGCGCTCCCAGTGTCGCGCCAACGCTGTCCGCCCAGTAGATGCTCCACTGCCGTGTCTCTGGATTGAAGAGGCGTACCGTAAAGCCCCGCATCTCGCCTGACGCGCGTTGCATCGTGACTTCATCGAAGTTGCCCAACCCACCGAGCATTTTCGTGACGACCGAGACGCTCTCAAACTCCTCCCACGATTGCGAGCCTTTCAGCCGTTCACGCAGCCGC
>JAICKD010000544.1 GCA_025928125.1 Ktedonobacterales bacterium | reverse complement strand
CTTGCAGGGAGAGGGGGACCAGACCCAGACTCAGACCCAGACGCCGCCGCTGGCGTGCTGGCTCTCTGGCTCCCCTCCCCGCGTCGGGGGCGGACGCGCAAGCCGAAGGCGAGAAGCGCGCGGAGCGGCAGCGGGCCGGAGGCCGGGGCTGGGGAGAGGGTCTGTGCCAACAACCTCACCACAATTGGGATGACTTCAGCTTTGGCACTCTCCGCTAGCCGCGAATGGCGACCTCGGCCTCGATCTCGACCGGGATATCGAAAGGCAACACTGCCATCCCAACCGCCGAACGCGCATGGCGGCCAGCCTCCTCGCCATAGAGTTCGAGAATCAGGTCGGAGAAGCCGTTGATGACGGCGGGTGGCTGATTGAAGCCCGGCGCGACGTTCACCATCCCAAAGACGCGCAGCCAGGCCACCACGCGGTCCAGATCGCCCAGCTCGCGCTTGAGGCTACCAAGAATCGCCAGCGCCGTCTGCCGCGCCGCCGCGTATCCCTGGTCGAGCGACACCTCCGCGCCGACTTTGCCGCGCGGCCCCGCGATGGAGCCATCGGGGTCCAGTGGCGCATGCCCCGCGACATACGCGCGCCCCTCCCAGACCCGGACATTGACAAATGGGAGCCGCGCCCCAGGCGGTCCCTTCATCGGCTCGGGCAACACCAGGCCCAGCGCCTCCAACCGCTTCTCGATTTCCATGTACAAATCCTCTCCCTGTGGAACAGTCCGCCCATCCTCTGGCGTCTTCGCCATGGATGTGCGCCAATGATACAACGCAGTGCGGTCAGCATGACGCCAGCGCCATACATGCCGTAGTTGCCAAAGTTGCCGAAATGCACGCATATGCGTATATTCTTGTAGGTATTTTATCGGCGGGCGCCAGCAGGCGCTGGAGACCGACATCATCTCATCATGCTGATGCTGGAAGGGTACTGAGCAATGGCGGAGGGGCAGGGCGACGGGGACGAGTCAGAACATTCGTTTATCCAGGAACCACTGGAACCTTCTGATGACCAGCCTGATCTTCGCGATGATCCCCTCTTCCGGGAGATCGTGAACCTCCCTGGCGAGGCAGCGGATGACGACCAGCCGCGCCGCACGGGCGAGGCGCGCACGGGCCTGGAACGCCGCGAGGTCGTACATGGCAAGCGGCGCAACGCCGACTATATTCGCGTCCAGTATTCGGGGCGGCGGCAGTTCCGCCATACCGGCGGCGGGACGCTCGAGGCCACGCCCGAAGCGCTCACACCCCAGAGCGGACCCGGCCGGGCGTGGGAACGGATGCGGCGCGTGCTGCTGGGCGAGCGGCTGAGCAGCGGTGAGCTGGAGACAGAACGGCTCACCAAGGTCAAGGCGCTCGCGATTCTCTCCTCAGACGCCATCTCATCGGTGGCCTACGCGACGGAGGCATCGCTCAGCGTCCTCATTCTGGCGGGCGCCGCGACGCTCCAGATCAATCTCATTCTGGCGGGCTGCATTGCGCTGCTGATGGTGATTGTCGGCACGTCCTACCGCCAGACCATTCACGCCTATCCACAGGGAGGCGGTTCGTACATCGTCGCCCGCGAAAACTTGGGCGATCTGCCGGGCCTGATTGCCGCCGCCTCATTGCTGATTGACTACGTGCTGACTGTCTCCGTGAGCGTTTCAGCGGGCGTGGACGCGCTCGTATCCGCTGTCAGGCCGCTCATGCCGTATACCGTCGAGCTGGGCGTTCTCTTCATCGCTATTATCATGGTCATCAATCTGCGCGGCGTGCGCGAGTCTGGCTCAATCTTCGCCGCGCCCAGCTATCTCTTCATCGGCGTCTTCCTTATTATGATCGTGGTCGGCGTGATTCACGCCGCGACGCTGCCCGGTGGGCTGACGACACACATGCCTGCGGTCAAAAGCCCAGCGCTGGGCTGGGGGTCGGAGCCAATCTCGCTGCTGTTGATTCTCACGGCGTTCGCATCTGGCTGCTCGGCAATGACAGGCGTCGAAGCGATCTCGAATGGCGTCCCGCTGTTCAAGAAGCCGGAGCCTCGCAATGCGGCGCGCACGCTGAGTTGGATGATCGCCATTCTGGTGACGCTGTTTCTCGGCACGTCGTATCTGGCATGGCGCCTCGGCGTGGCGCCCTTCAGCAGTGGCGAGCCAACGGTGACATCACAGATCGCCGAGACAGTCTTCAACGGCTCATTTGGCTGGATGTACTATGTCCTACAGTTTGCCACGCTGCTGATTCTGGTGCTGGCGGCTAATACCAGCTTCTCAGGCTTCCCCTGGCTCTCCTCCATTCTGGCGCGCGACGGCTTTCTCCCACACCAGTTCTCGGCCCGCGGCGGGCGACTGGCGTTCACCACCGGCATCGTCGTCCTCACATTGCTCTCGACATCGCTGATGGTCATCTTTCACGGCAATACCGTGGCGCTGATCAATCTCTACGCCGTCGGAGTGTTTACCGCATTCACGCTGTCACAGACCGGGTTGGTCGTACACTGGTGGCGGCTGAGAAACACCGCTGGCGCATCGCACTGGCGTCAGTCGCTGGCCATCAACCTGATTGGAGCGATTGCGACGGGGATTGTCGCAATTGTAATTACGCTGACCAAGTTTGTGCATGGCGCGTGGATCGTCGTCGTGCTGGTGCCGCTCTTCGTGCTGCTCTTCAAGGCTATCTCACGCCACTACGCCAGCGCGCGCAGGCAGATTGCGGAGCTCCCGGTGAGCGATCAGCGGCGCCTGCGCCAGATCATGGTGGTGCCAATCGCGCAGTTCGACCGTGTGGCGCAGCGGAGCATCGCCTATGCGCAGGCGCTGGCCGATGAGGTGATCGTCATTCATGTGGCAACCGACTCGGAAGACAGCGCCGAGCTACGTCGCGCCTGGAACGCGTGGAACGCGCAGCAGGCAGCGCCGGACGTGGGGGCAGGAGCAGGGGCGGCGGATTCGGGGCGAGTCAGAAGTCTGCCACATTCGCCGCCGCGGCTGGTGGTCATCGACTCACCCTATCGCTCGCTGACCGGTCCACTGATCGCCTATGTAGACGCGCTGCGCGATTCACATCCTGAGGCGGTTATTACGGTCGTTTTGCCAGAATTTGTGCCTGCCCACTGGTGGGAGCGCGCGCTGCACAATCAGACGGCGCTCCGCCTGAAGCTGGCATTCTACACGCACCCCAATGTGGTCGTGGCGAACGTTCCCTATCATCTCCAGTAGGTCTAGCCCAGAAAT
>JAICKD010000209.1 GCA_025928125.1 Ktedonobacterales bacterium | reverse complement strand
CATTGGCAGTGTTCGCGCGGATGAGACACAAACAGGCATGCGAGCGTATACAATACGACGACAGGCACGCGCTTTGCGTCTATCGGTATGGGCGCAGGTTCTGCGCCGCCGTACTATAGCAGCCATTCGAGGAGAACGTTCGTATGCGTATTGGCCATCGTTCCTGGCGTTCGCTTGTCACCATTCCAGTGCTGCTGCTCGCGCTGGGGCTTTCCGCGTGCAGTGTGAGCCTCAGCGCTGGAAATCCCAACGGTACCGCTAGCTCGGACCGGGCGCCGACGACATCCGCTGGGACGGCGACGGCTGGCGGACGGGGAACCTGCGAGCCGCAGACGAAGCATGACAACGGCTCCGACGACGGCCAGTTTACCTACCTCTCCCCCAAGCAGCTCTGGACGCTCTACGGCGTCGAGCCGCTGCTGAAGCAGTGCTACACCGGCAAGGGCCAGACGGTGGTTGTGATCGACTCCTTCGGCAGCCCGACACTGCAAGAGGATATCGATAATTTCAGCGACTACTATGGTCTGCCCCGCGTCAAGCTCCAGATTCTCTCGCCGCTGGGGACCAAGCCGTTCGATCCAGGTGATCAGCAGATGATCGGCTGGGCTATCGAGACGACTGAGGATGTGCAGATCATCCACGCGATTGCGCCCGACGCGAACATCGTTGTGCTGACAAGTCCCGTGGACGAGACGGAGGGCGTCGCGGGCCTGCCAGAATTCCTACAACTAGAGCAGTACGCGGTGCAACATAACCTGGGTAGCATCGTCTCGCAGAGCTGGGCCGCCTCGGAGGTCTCGCTGGCGAATAGCGCGGGCCAGGCGGAGATCGCGCAGTGGGATACGTTCTTCCACACGGCGACCACGCAGCACGGCATGACCTTCTTCGCGGGGTCGGGCGACAATGGCGCGACCGATTACATTGACACGAGCATCACGCAGCTCTCGGCGACGCCCACCACCAGCTTCCCGACCAGCGATCCCTGGGTGACCTCGGTGGGCGGTACGACGATCCAGCAGAATGGCGGGCAACTGAGCGAGGTCGCGTGGAATAGCAGTGGCGGCGGTTTCAGCCGCTTCTACCCAGAGCCGACCTTTCAGCAAGGCTTGCCCACGGATAACCAGGCTCTGCTGAGCCATCGGCGCGGCGTGCCTGATGTCTCCTCGTCGGCTGATCCGAATATTGGGCTGGGCTGCTTCTTCGGCGGGCTGCTCAAGGAGGAGTTTGTCGGCAATGGCACCAGTGCCGGGTCGCCACTCTGGGCCGGGCTGACGGCCATCGCCAACCAGATGGCGGGCCATTCGCTTGGCTATCTCAACCCGGCGCTCTACAAAGTAGCTTCGGGCGAAAACTATGCGCGCGACTTCCACGATATCACGGTCGGTAACAACAGTACGAACGATAAGGGCGTGAGTGTCACTGGCTATGACGCCGTGGCGGGCTGGGACCCGATCACCGGGCTGGGTACGCCCAATGCGCAAAACCTGCTGCCCGATCTCATCGCCGCAGCCAACGCGGGTGCGTAGCGAGGGGACCCCCTCCCGGCCTTCGGCCACCCTCCCCCTTGCAGGGAGAGGGCATGGATGGCGAGGATTCTGCTGGGAGCGAGTTTCTGGTCCCCCTCTCCCTTTAGGGGGAGGGGCTAGGGGAGGGGGCCGCCGCCTACCGCCATCGCCGCTCGCATCCGCGCGCAGAACGCCTGGACATCGGCCACCGGGGCGAGTGTATTGTCGGTCGACTTGAGCAGCGCGAAGCTGCGCGGGCCTTGCAACTCGTGTGGGAGGTCGCTGGCGCGCGGCACGACGTGGATATGTACGTGCTGGAAGTGATCGGCCTCGGCGAAGCAGGCGAGATACTCTTTCGCGCAGCCGGTCTCCACGTGGAGCGCCTGCACCGTGCGCGCCAGCGCTTCGCCCATCTCGGCGAACTCGTCGGCGGTCAGTTCGTGCAGGGCGGCGGTGTGGCGCCGGAGTACCAGCACAACCCATCCCACCACTGCCGTCGGCCACGCATGGTCGACGATCCAGTAGCGCCCATCGTAGATATGCTCGGCGGGAGAGATGTGTCGCTTGCCGCGTAGTGCCTCACAGGAGTAGCAGATATCCGCAGATTCTTCTGGCTGTGTCATCGGTATCCTCCAGAACTGCCTTCCCAAGTGGGCAGTCGCGAACAACAGCACAAACAGGATACAATCTGAGAGTTCCTGAGAGGAAGAGAGCTACCATGTCCGACAAAGAGACGTATGAGGTGGTCGGCGTCCACCAGTTGACCGAGGAGCAGGCGGAGCAGGCGCGGGCGCTGCGCGACGTGTGCAACAGCGCCGATGGGCTGGACCTCAAGCTGGGCATCTCGGCGGGCTACGCGGCGCAGTCGGCGGAGCCATACGCCTTCCTCTGCGCGCTGGATGGCGCACTGGTCGGCTTCTGCACGCTGAGCGGCGATGATGATCCCGAGCTGGAGCTTTGCGGCATGGTACACCCGGCGTATCGCCGACGCGGCATCGGGCGAGCGCTGCTCGACGCCGCACTTGCCTCAGCCCGGCGACGGCTGGCGACCCTGCGCGTGCTGGCGATCTGCGAAGACGCCTCGGCGGCGGGCCGCGCGTTCGTCGCGGCGGCGGGTGGAAAGCATAGCTTCAGCGAGAACCGGATGGAGACGGCTGCCATACCGCCAGCGCCAGCCTCGACTTCGGCGCGCAACCTCGACGTGCGTGAGGCTGGCCAGGCTGAGGCGCGCGACCTCGCCCGCGTCATCGCTACCTCGTTCGGGCAGTCGGATGACCACATGGCCGAGGATATCGTTCGCGACATGACAGTGGAGGGCGAGCGGTACTTTCTGGCGCGCCTGAGCGATGAGCCGCATGAGCCGGTGGGGGCCTTCAAGATCTTCATCGATAAGCCCAAGGCCTATATCTATGCGTTTGGCGTCCTGCCGGAATTTCGGCGGCATGGCTATGGCCGCGAGATCCTCGAAGATATTCTGCCGCGCCTCTTCGCCGAGGGCTGGACCGCGGTTGGCCTGGAGGTGGACGCCGACAATACCCCCGCGCAGGCGCTCTATCGCAGCGTCGGTTTCCACGATGTCACCGTCTACGGCTACTACATACTCGACATAACTGCACAGTGACGCGCGCCCCGCTATGGCCCGGCTCTCCCATCTGGATATTCCTCGCAATACTCTGACGACGCTTGTTCGTCAACACACCATGAGGGGGAATAGTGCGCCCTCTCGCCAGCGAATACCAGGGATACCAGGACTAATCGCCCGTTGACAGGTATCACCGCCAATGATACACTCGTCCGGCATGTATCCCCGCACTGGGAAGCGAACAGAGAAGCTCGCCCATGGCGGCAAGTATTCGCAACGTATTCGCCCGGTATCATCTCGTTCGCCGCGCGCGTGATGTGTGAAGACGGCGGGCAACGCGCTCAGAGGGTTTGGTGGGCCTGGTGGGAGAAGTTCAAAGGAGGCGCCGCTGGTCATGGCGAGAAATCATATAGCTCAAATGCAGAATACCGGAAGAGGCAGGACGTTGGATGCGCGCGGACGCCGCGTGCGCCGGTTTCTGTTCGGCTCTCTTCCACTGGCTGCCCTGTTGGCCGTGATGGCGGTGATGATCTTACCGGCCACCGTCTCAGCCACCGGCGCTGGGCCTGGTGTCAGCGTGTCGCCGACTCAGGGCGGCGTTGGCACGCACGTGACCGTCAACGGTACGCAGTTCCCGGCGGGCCATCAAATTACGATTGGCTATAGCAACGGCGACTGCTCCAGCGGCGTGACGACGATCAGCGGCGCTGGCGGCGCGGTCGGCAGCGATGGCTCGTTCTCGTTCTCGTTCCCCTGGCCCCAGACGGACAAGGGTTCGTATACCGTCTGCGCCACCGACACCAATACCGGCCAGACGCATGCCTCGGGCAACCAGTTCACGGTGACGGATAGCAATCCGCCGAGCATCACGGTTCCTGCCTCTGTGGGTGCGGGCCAGCCGGTGACGGTGACGGGCGCGCACTTTGTGGCGACCGAGCCTGGTTCGCCTCCCGGCACGGTGCAGATTCTCTACGGCGCAACTGGCAGCAATGGCTGCGCGACAGCGGCTGGCCACGCCACCATCAACAACGATGGCACCTTCACATTCACCTTCAATGCGCCATTCGTGACGACCAATACCACCTTTGTGGTGACGGCGGTCGTGCCAGAAGGCTCGTGCGGTGGCTCGCCGACGCTCCAGGCGCAGGGCAACCTCAATGTGACGGCGGGCGCGGCCGCCACGACGCCAACCCCGCAACCAACCGCGACGGCCCCTGCCGCGACTGCCACGCCGGGCGAGAACGGTCTGGTCTGGCCGCCAACGTGGCCGCCGAGCGGACCATGGGCGGTTGTCTACTGCCTGGTCGGCCTGCTGCTGTTGCTGCTCCTGCTGTTGCTCCTGCTCCTGTTGGCGCGCCGTCGCCGGGAGGATGAGCCAGCGGTGATCGAGGAGAACGACTCGGTGGTGGTCGCGCCGAGTGGCGGAGCCGGTGGCGCTGGCGGCACAGGTGGCGCAGGCCCCGGGCAGGCGTACGTCCAGCGCAACATCGATGCGGTAGACCCGCGCACGGGCCAGCGCACGCCGATTGCCGAAGAGGTGACGACGGTCGAAGAGGATGTCGTCGATCCGAACAATCCGTAGTGCGGCGCGGCCATAGAGGCCATAGGCTTCTCGGCCACACTGGCGCTCACATAGCCCTGACAGCGTACATGCAGCCCCGGCTGGGAGTCATTCCCCCGCCGGGGCTGGTGTTTTGTGGGTGGGCTGCCCTCCCCCCTAGAAGGAGGGGAGCCAGAATCAGCGCCGACTGGACGCTGCACTAGAGCGGCAGATTGTAGCGCACTGACGGTTGAACCCCTAGCCTGATTGCCTACGTTACCTTCACCCAGCGGCTCTTTGCCGGATAAGGCTGATTACGCTGATTTCTTGGTTTGCTGGCTATCGAGCATTTACTTCACGTCGCGATGAGTGTATGATGCCAGCTATCAGCCGCCAAACGCCAATCCGGTATTATGCCGACCCATATGAGGGGTATGCTATGAGTCCGCGAACCTATTGGCTCGACCTCTTCACAGGCACGACGTGGGAGGAATTTCTCAAGGCCGGAGCAAACGTGTCAGGCTTCCGGGAAGGCCGCTGGACGACTGTTCAGCAAATCAAGCTCGGCGACTATCTATTGTGTTACATGACCGGACTCTCACGCTGGATAGGTGTCCTGGAGGTGATCTCCGAGCCATACATGGATTCCTCGCCCATCTGGAATGGCAGTATCTTCCCATGCCGTGTGGGTGTCCGAGCCGTCGAAACCCTTACGCCGGAGACTGCGGTTCCCATTGATACCATGCGCGACCGACTCTCCATCTTCCAAAACCTAAGGAGCCCGTTTGCCTGGACTGGACGCTTGCGTGGTTCACCTGCTAAGTGGAAACCGAGTGATGGCGAGGAGATACTGTCGGCGATTCGTGAAGCGAAGAGTAACCCCATCGCCCGACCGTTCGACGTCGCAAAATGGAGTCGCCGGCCTCACATCCTTCAAGCCCAAAGGCTGGGCGCTGTGACAGTGCCAGATGTCGAAGAGGTAACTCAAACAGATGTGGTAGTGAAGCAGGTTGAAGCAAGCGAGGAGACCACCCTTCATACGGAGACGCAATACCTTCTCCTGAAGCTCGGCTGCGACATGGGGCTAGATGTCTGGGTAGCACGCAACGACAGAGGCCGCGGAGTGAACGGACATCGAATTGCGGACTTACCTCGCCTCAAGCAAGACCTTCCGCTCCAGTTTGATGAAGCGACAACACGAACCATTGAACTCATTGATGTGCTGTGGTTGCGTGGGAACGCGATTGCGGCTGCGTTTGAGATTGAATGTACTACCTCGATTTACTCCGGTCTCCTGCGCATGGCGGACTTGATTGCCATGCAGCCCAACCTCGCTATTCCGCTGTATTTGGTGGCACCTGAGGAACGC
Source organism: Ktedonobacterales bacterium (assembly GCA_025928125.1). Taxonomy (GTDB): domain Bacteria; phylum Chloroflexota; class Ktedonobacteria; order Ktedonobacterales; family JADMIN01; genus DAHUXT01. Next base: position 302 of record JAICKD010000209.1, on the reverse strand, counting down.
CGCAACAAAGTCATGACGGAGGTCAATCGTCCAACGTTCTCACGTCTCTCCCCGCCGATGAAGCGCATGTGCCGATTTATCTCAATCCCAGCGTTGCAGGAACGGGTGAGCCAAATAGCGAGTGTAGTCCATTATCTCAAGCCAGAATTTCTAGAGGGCCTATCGGAGTCGTGCGAGTTAGAAGCCGACTGAGGATGAATGAAATCGCAGCATGCCTCCTGTTATTATACAAGGAACCAGGGACTTCCAGCTACCACTAATCACATTTGACGGGTACCCCCACCCTCATTGCACCATCTCTT
>JAICKD010000846.1 GCA_025928125.1 Ktedonobacterales bacterium | reverse complement strand
GGCTTCGGCGGCTACCGCGAGAGCGGCTATGGACGCGAGGGTGGACGCGAGGGCCTCTACGAATATCTCAAGCCCGCGTGGGACGTCGCTGCGGAGGATGCCGAATTGCAGGCCGGGAAGGCCAACGACAGCAGTCGCTCACGCCGCCGTGCCACCCTCGCCACCGAGGCCGCGCCCGCCCCCAATGGAGCGCATGCTGGGCCTAACGGTCACGCGCATAGCGCCCACGACGGCAGCGGTGGATTCGCGGCAACAGCCTTCGGCGCGCCGCCCATCGACCGGACGGCCAAGCTCTTCATCGGTGGCAAGCAGGCACGGCCAGATTCTGGCTACAGCCGTGAGATTTATAGCCCAAGTGGCGAGGCGCTGGGCGAGGTTGGCGAGGGCAACCGCAAAGATATCCGCAACGCCGTCGAGGCGGCCCACAAGGCTAGTCCGGGCTGGGCCGCCGCCACCGCGCACAACCGCGCACAGATTCTCTACTACATCGCGGAGAACCTGGCCGTGCGCACCGAAGAGTTCGCCGCGCGCATCGTCGCGATGACTGGCTGCACGCAGGAGGAGGCGGAGCGCGAGGTGGAGGCCTCTATCGAGCGGCTCTTCAGTTACGGCGCCTGGGCCGACAAGTACGACGGCGCGATCCACCGCACGCCGCTGCCCGGCATGACGCTGGCAGACAACGAGCCTATCGGTGTGATGGCGCTGGTCTGCCCGGACGAGCGCCCGCTGCTTGGCTTCATCTCGCTAGTGGCTCCAGCTGTTGCGATGGGCAACGTGGTGATCGCGATTCCCTCAGAGCGCCACCCTCTCAGCGCGACGGACTTCTACTCCGTGCTGGAGACCTCGGATGTGCCTGCTGGCGTGGTCAACATCGTCACTGGTCCATGCGATACGCTGGCGAAGGTGCTGGCCCAGCACGACGACGTGGACGCGATCTGGTGCTTCGGTTCCGCCGAGGGCGCCCGCGCTGTGGAGGAGGCCTCTGCTGGCAACATGAAGCGCACCTGGGTCTCATACGGCCACTCCCGCGACTGGCTGGACGCCACCCAGGGTGAGGGCCGCGAGTTCCTGCGTGAATCCACCCAGGTCAAGAACATCTGGATACCGAGCGGCGAGTAGTATCGCGGATGAGGGCGTGCTGACTGACCGGCTTTGTCTCGCTATTATTCGTGGTCAGATACCTGGATGACAGGCAGCAGCGAGTGATCGACCTCGCCTAAGCGCTCCGGGCCAAGGGCGACGATCTCGGCGTGCAGGCGGCGCGCGTCCGCGATGAGTTGCGCGACCTGCACCCGGCGGCAGCGTGGCGCGAACGGCTCCAGGTAGTCGGCTCCTGAGGCGAGCTTGAGCAGGGCGCCGCGATGGTTGCCGCGCAGCAGGTGGTAGCAGCCGACGCCCACCTGCAGGATGCCCTTCGCCAGCACGCGGATCGTCCCCGGCTCGCGGTTCCAGAGCGCTTCGAGCGTCTCATGGCACTCAAAGTACTCGCGCTGGTTGAACTGCTCGATGCCCAGCAGCAGCTCAGGCGGTGGCGGGTCGGCGCAGCGCGCGATGATCTCGGTGTCGCGCGGAGGGGGTCTACGCGCGTTATAGGGCCGCTGGGCCTGCGGCTCGCCAGATGCTGTATCGCTCATGGCTTAAGCATTTCCTGACGCCAGAAACAGCAGAGGGCGACTGTCGCCAGCCGCCCCCAGATGATGAAG
>JAICKD010000254.1 GCA_025928125.1 Ktedonobacterales bacterium | reverse complement strand
TTGTTAGTCGGCGACATGAACGATCCAACATGGGAGTCCATACGGGAATACATCGATTCCGGGCGTGTACGTGTTCTGGAAGCCGAGGTACACAGCGCCAATCGCGACGCAAACGCAAAGCGATCGATTGGCCTCAAGGCCGCGCGCGGTGACGTTCTTGCGCTGACCGATAGCGACATGATCTTGCCGCCGCACTGGATTGCGACAGGTATTCAATATATCTTGCGTGGCTGGCCATGTGTCGCTGGTCCAATGCGCGGAGCCACCGGAAATTTCTGGGATGCGTATGCCGACTTAGTAAATCTAGGAAGCAAAACGCCTCGGTTTGTGGTCAACCGAGTCCTCGATGTCGAGCGGTACGGGCGACCGAGGCATAAGCCGCCAATTACAGCAAATGTCTTCATGACGCGCGAGGCGTTGGGCCGTGCTGGCGACTTTGACGCTACCTTTATTCACTCGTATGAGGACTACTCGTGGTTCTGGGCCGCCTGCAAGGTGGGGGTTCCGATACTCTGCACACCCTCACTTCAAGCCGATCACTTTCACCGCCAGGGCTGGAGACGCCTCTTGCGCCAGTACATCCGGGCAGGCAAAGGATGCGCTGACTTTGTCGTGAAGTATCCTGAGTCACCGTTGTCGCGCCTGCGCCTTCTCCAATGGATGTTAGTGTGGGCTACAACGCTGGGCGCCATCGGGCTGATTTTGGCTGGCGTGGTTGCTACGAACAACCCAGGCGTGTTGGGTATCCCGACGGCGTTCGCGCAATCGTCGCTCTTGTCACTCCCACTTGATGTGCTCGACCCACTTATACTTGCACTACTGACTATCCTGGGGCTGGTGGGATTGGGCATCACGAACGCCATTACGGTGCGTCAGGCGCGCGCGGTCGTATTTCCGTTTATCACTCTCATCTTCGGTCTGGCATTTTCGTATGGTATGGGTGTCGAGTTTGCCCAACAATTCGTGGTACGGCGATTGGGGGCGCTCCACCCGCGTCTCCAGCGGTCGCGGGTAATCACTGCGGCTCTCTACGCTGGAATCCTGATGGTGAGCGCCGGGCTCCGTCTGTGGAATCTAGACGCTCGCCCTGGATACGAGTGGGATGAACCGGTATATGGCAGTGTCGGCGCCCACTTTGCGCAGTTCGGTACGGTGACGTATAAGGCTGCGATCGCGCGGCCTACGGAGTATCTGTCGCATCCGCCCTTCTATTTCATCATGCTCGGCGAATGGTTCCGTATGGTGGGTACAGGGATCACCCAGGCACGCGTGCTCTCGGCGATCATGTCCTTGCTATTGATCACGATCCTCTTTCTCTACCTGCGCCAGCGTATGGGCGCGTGGGCGTTGCTACCAACCGTGTTGGTCGCCTTCGATGGCTGGATCGTCTTCGCCAACCGCATCAGTTGGATAGACAACTCGGTGGTCGTGTTTGGTGTGTTGGGCATTTGGGCGTACTTTCACGCGCTCAAACACAATACGACGCGAGCGTACATCATCGCGGGGCTAGCGCTCGGCTTTACGCTGGCTTTCAAGCAGCTTGGAATCTATTTCTGCGCCATTCCAGTCCTGAACTGGATATTTTCACGTCAGCGCACACGAGGCCATCTGGTCATGTTAGGCACCATCGTCGTGTGCTTCATGCTCTACCTCGGCTACATGGTGAGCGTCTACAAAGATGCCTTCGTGCGGCAAACCATGTCACAAATCTTCCGGTCGAGTGGCGCTGTCACCTCGCGGGGCGTCGTGAGCCCGCAAGATGTCATCACCGCGCTTGTAGGGCAGTACCATATCTTCGCCTTCACCGTGTTCCTTTGTTCGGCGTCACTGGTCTGGCTAGCGCTTGACATCACCCGCAGTATTCGGCGCCGCGACCCGTCATGGCTGCGCCGCTACAGCATCGAAGCCAGTTGGATCATCGCGGGCATCGTGGTCTTCATCGCCGTCCAGATCAAGTTCCCCAACTACTTCATCTACCTGATGATCCCGCTGTTTGTGTATCTGGGCATGCGCATCCGCGATGTCGCCTCTGGCTGGCTCGCGGCTAGACCGCGCCATCCGCGCCTGTTGCGGATTGGGCTGATCGCCCTGCTCGCGTTCGCTATTGCCGCCGACCTTGGGGCGTTCTACCTGCGCATTGTCGATCAGAATGACAACGCGCTGTTGCAGGTCGCCACCTATGTCACAGCCAACGTCCCCGCAGGCGACACGGTGCTGGCGGACGAGCCGGTTGGCGTGATGATCCCTCAACCCTATTGCAAACTGGAGTCCGCGGGTACCTGTCCTGATGTGAAGTGGATCGTGACCTATACGAGCCTGACCCAAAAGTTGCCCACACAGGCAAGTGATCCGCAACTCTACGTCCTACTACAGGGCGCTGAAAAAGTCGTGGTGTTTGTCGGCTTCAAGGAGACGATTACCGTCTATCGCGTCGTTGATGCGGGCAATGTGCTGCCACCAACGCCGCCGATTGTCGTGCCAACCGTTGCGCCCACGGTCGCGCCAACAGCGGCGCCAACTACGCCACAAAAGCCAGCGCCGACCGTCACGCCGACGACGCCAGCGCCAACGGCCACAGCAACATCAGCGCCGACCGCCACGACACCTCCTTCGCCCTAGTTTCCGACGAGCCGGGAGTAGGATGCACGATCGATGGATGAAATGGGAGAGAGCGATCAGATGACATGGAATGAGCCACAGGCGCAGGATACTGTATTCTCTCGACCATTCGAGCCGTCAACGCCGGAGTCCCCGACGCCATTGGAGCGAGCAGGGGGGCAGACGACTGTGCCAGTCCCATTCGCGTGGGAAACCGAGCCACGCCAGGTAAGCGGGGACGCGCGAACGCAACCGAGCGAGGAACCGACTGTACTCCAGAAGCCGACCAAGCGTGGTACGGAACGATGCGGTCGTCTGTTGCGGCTGATGCGCACTCACCGCATCCTTTCCGTGACGCTCCTTGCATGCATCCTATTACTCGCCCTCGCAGGAGTGGTTGGCGCCGTTCAGACGTATGATCAGTACTCAACCGCGCGAGCAGAGGCCGTCGATGGCATCAAGCACCTCAAACAGGTCCAGTCTCTCTTGAAGCCGTTTGCGAAGCAGCCCGCGATCCCCGATCCGGCGTTGCTGGCATCAGTAAAGAGGGAATTGACCCTTGCCGAGGCCGACTTTGCCGACGCCCGCGGCATTCTGGGTGGCTGGAACTTTTCGCTAGCCGGGCATATGCCCATAGCGAGCGACCCGGTCTCGTCGGGAGTGAGCCTGATTGTTGCCGCCGATGAGGCGTCTTTGGGTGGGCTTGCGCTTGTGAATGCCGTCGAAACCGCACAACCCTTACTCCACGCCGGGTTCCTTGCCTCCGAGACGAAACCCCCAACGCCAGTGCTGACTGCTGCGATGTTATCCCAGATCACGGACAACTTTGAGACGGCGGTGGGTCACTTCGATACTGCTATTGCGCTGGTGCAGACGGCAGATCTCACAGTGATTCCGACCAGCCTGGTGAATGGCAGCACACGCGCGAGTCTCAGCGACTTACTCACACAATGGCCCACCATGCGCGGGCAACTGCAGAACGTGCAGAGTTGGTTAGGTGCAGCGCCCGCGCTTCTAGGCGTGACGACGCCTCAGCGCTACCTCGTCGAATTGCTTGACCGCGGTGAGATACGCTCTACCGGCGGATTCATTGGTTCCTATGGCGTCCTGACGATCCAGTCGGGCCAGATACAGCCGTTTACGCTCAGTGATGTCTTCTCGCTGGATTTACCCTACGTTCACCGCGTGGGACAACTGCCAGCGCCCAGCAAATATGCGTGGTGGCCGTTCCCGGGCTACGGGCTACGAGACTCGAATCTCTCTTTCGACTTCCCGACGAGCGCCAAATACGGCATGCAGATGCTCAAAACCGAGGGCGGCCCCGATGTTCAGGGTGTCCTTGCCATTACGATTCCGATCATACAGCGGATTATTAAGGTGATTGGACCAGTGCAACTGCCACAATATGGCGTGACGGTGACTGCCGACAACCTTGAGCCGCTCATTCGACTCTATACCGAGACCAAGGCGGCCAACGTCGGGAGCGACCTGCCACCGAGCGACCAGCTGACTACATTGCATGAGCGGTTCACCGCATTGCTGGGCCGCGCGTTCATGACCAAGCTCCATAGCGTGAACACCAAGCAGTTGTCACAAATCGCCCAGATTCTCCTATCGAGCCTTCCGACCAAAGACCTCCAGGTCTATCTGAGCAATCCTGCGGCGGAGGGGCTGCTCACGGCGCGCGGCCTCGATAGCTCGCTCTACCGTGGCCCTCAGGATGGCGTCACCATCGTCGACTCGAACACGACGGGGAACAAAGCCAATCTCTTTACAACCGTCAACTACACCGATGCGGTGACAATTGGCTCCGATGGAACCGCGACACATCACCTCACCATTACCTATAATTTCAACAGCGCCAGCCTCCCGAGCATGACGCATTACCTCTATGGCAGATCGCACTATCATACGTACCTGCGAGTCTACACCTCGATCGATGCGAAATTAGTTGCGCACGATGGCTTCAACGGTGGCATGGTGCAACTCACTAGCAGCGATGAGCCTGATCGTCAGATGTGGGGTGGCTACGTTGTCGTGCAGGACGGGACGCCCTATTCGCTGCACTTTACCTGGACGGAGGCGCATGCGGCAACGAAAGATAGTACTGGCGCCTGGCATTACCACTTGGTATTCCAGCATCAGGCGGAGTCGCGCCAGCATCTAGTACTGACCGTCACCCTTCCAGGGGCAGATAAGCCCGCATTGAACTTTCATGGCAACCTGGATCGAGATCGAGAGTTCGTGGTGTAATACTGGTTTCGCCTGGGACGTTGTCACTGGGGCAACCGCCCCCTCCCCTAACCCCTCCCCCTTGCAGGGAGAGGGGGACCAGAGCCAGAGCCAGACGCCGCCGCTGGCGTGCTGGCATTCTGGCTCCCCTCCCCGCGTTGGGGAGGAGCTGGGGAGGAGCTGGGGAGAGGGTCTGCGCCAACAACCTCACCACAATTGGTATAAGAGGCGCCATGTGACACGACGGGTCACGCTGGGACTCCCCTTGGCATGCGCACCGGTGCAGCGCTGTCCCGGCCACAGACCCTGCTCGCCGAGGATGAAGCGGCAGGCTACCTCGCTATCGATGTGTAGGGTCAGCATAGTGATGTTGGCCTCATAGTGCGCACCGTGCGCCGTTCGGTTCCTTCTTGTGGGCAAGCGTCGGCGGAACACCGGCATCGCGGGTTCTCCCCTTGCGGCGGACCTCACCCCCAGCCCCTCTCCTAGGAGGAGAGGGGAGTCAGACTTGCGCGTCGCCAACTGGCAGAATGGTCGCCTAGGCCCTCCCCTCGTAGGGGAGGGTGGCCGAAGGCCGGGAGGGGTCCTATCGTTTGAGCGCCTGCTTCACCAGGTCGGGGATGTCGCAGATCGTGTCGGCGACTGGCACGTGCGCCGCCTGGAGCGCCTCGACCTTGCCTTGCGCCGTCCCCGTCTTGCCGGAGATGATCGCGCCCGCGTGGCCCATCCGCTTGCCCGCGGGCGCGGTGCGTCCCGAAATGAAGCCGATAACTGGCTTGCTCATCGTCGCCGCGTAGGCCGCCGCGTCCTCCTCGTCGCTGCCGCCGATCTCGCCGCACATCACCACCGCCGCCGTCTTCGGGTCGGACTCGAAGAGCCGCAGGCAGTCTATGAACGTCGTGCCGATGATCGGGTCGCCGCCGATGCCGATGCACGACGACTGGCCCAGATCGGACTGCGTCAGCAG
>JAICKD010000195.1 GCA_025928125.1 Ktedonobacterales bacterium | reverse complement strand
GCCAGCGAGGTATCTATAACTGGCAAAGGGCCATCACCCTCACCTTCGCGGCATAAATGCCGCGGCTAAGAATCCAATCCGCTATGCGCCCGCTTGACGATAAGGAGAGTATCGAACAATCAGGATTAGCCGCGGCCTTCAGGCCGCGAACCGCCCCCCACCACGCTGTTGGGGTTCATGCGTAACTTTCCGTAACATTCATGAACCGCCCGCGTTCACGCGCCTGTGCCACATCGCCCACTATCACATCATTACCACAGCCGGGCAGCCGCTCACATGGTGCGAATACACCAGTGCCATCATACACCCGCCCGCTACTCCGTGCCGCGCGCACGGCTGCTTGCGTGCTCAGGCGCCTGTTTCGTCGTCTGCCAGATCAGATCGTCCTCCGGGTGGGCGAGCGCCTCCGACTCACGCTGCGCGCGTTCCTGGCTGGCCATCCAGCGGAAGAAGAGAATCGTGATCGTCACAATCAGCGGAATATCCATGATGAGCCACATAATCAGCCCGGCAAGCTGCTGATCGCCCAGTGGCGTGAACCCCCAGATCGAGGGCGCGCCCGCGTAGATGCTGTAGAGCGGCTGGCCCGAGAAGACGATCAGCGCGCCCAGCGCCATCATCGGCTGCGTGCTGATGAACATGTAGAGCATCCCGAAGACCGGCGTGATGCGTGGCAACTGCGGGACCGGGTTCAGAATCGGACACCAGTAGAGAATCGCCGTACCAATGAACATCAGATTCATCACGGTGTGGACGGGGTTGTGCGGCTGGGACGAGACCGGCCAGTTCGCCACGCTGAGCGACCCCACGACCGTCAGCGCGATGATTCCCGCGAAGACGAGCACGCTGGCGGCCAGGCTGACCGTAGAGCTGCCCGCGCGCATGAATCGCGGCAATACGAGAAATCCCGCGACGAGCAGCGCCCCCAGCAGCAGCGCGTAATCGAGCAGCTCCGTGGCCGCGATGACGCCGCCCGACGGTGTGGCGTCCAGCAGGAATGGGACGTGCCAGACCCACATGTTGAGGTTATAGAGGCCGAACGCCACGAACGGATGGGTCAGGAAGCGCCCCACCCGCCGCATGCGCGCGCCCCGGAAGAACGGCTCGACCATCCAGCCGGGGATGCCCAGCAGCAGCAGCGGCGGGCCGATGACCGAGAAGAAGACGTGCTGAATCATGTGGGCGGTCAGCAGGAAATGCATGCCGAGGATATCGAGCGGCGAGAAGAGCGCCAGCGCCAGCGCGGCGATGCCCGCGTAGAAATAGCGAGGATATTTCGCCTCGACGAGCGTCTCGCGGCCATACCAGCGCAGCCCCGCCGGGCTGATGGCCCAGGCATAGGCGATGGCGGGCAGCGCCACCGCAATCAGTGGTATCGGCTCGAAATTCCACGCGAGCCAGAGAGGCAATGCGCCGAATATCATCCTTTGCCGATCCTTCCTCTTCCACGCATCAGACGCCCAATACGCCTCGTTGGCCGCGCGATTCTGACTCCCCTCTCCTGCGAGGAGAGGGGCCGGGGGTGAGGTCTGGGGGTGACGAGAGACCCCACCCGGCCTTCGGCCACCCTCCCCTACGAGGGGAGGGCATAGGCAATCATCCTGCCAGATGGCAACACGCGCTCTGGCTCCCCCTCCCTTTTAGGGGAGGGGGCTGGGGGGAGAGGGTCTGCCCTACGCCTACCCCTTCGCCTGGCTCCGCCGACCCGCCAGCACGAACGTTCCCGCGCTGCCAATGACCAGGCCGAGCACGCCCACCAGCGCGACGACCCAGCCGGGAATGCCGGATGATGCGCTCTCCGCCGCGGCCGATGCGCCAGTCGACACCGTCGATCCGCCGCCATCGCCCGCCTTGGCCGTGCTTCCAACATTAAAGATAAACGCGCCGACCGCCGCGTCGCCATCGTCCAGCGAGACCGTGTGCCAGACCACCAGATAGCTATCGGAGTCGTCGCCCGCCATCGGAACGGTCATCGTCTTCGCGTCGCTGGTGTCTACCTTGCCTGCGGCGGTACTAACCACCTTCCCCTTTGTATCATAGACAATCAGGTCGCTGCCTGCCGGATTCACCTCCTCGGCGAAATGTACCGTCACCACGTTCGGCGCCTCGGTGACGGTCGAGTTTGCCGCCGGGACCGAGCTGTCATACTTCGCGTGGGCGGCGGCGGTCGGCGCCTGCGCCACGGAGACGATGGCGGCGAGCGCCAGCCCCAGCGTCAGGCTCAGGGCAAGCAACGCGGGCAACACGCGGGCGCGCGCGGTCTGGCTAATCATGAATAGTACTCTCCTCGTCACAATCGACTCTCAGCCCACAGGACACTCCGCAGCTAATGATAACGTGCCAGCGTATATCTCTCCATCAGGTGTGCGCCTGATTTGGCTCGGTGAGAATACTTTTGGCCCATCGCGGTCGCGCCAGTGTTTTTGCGCATACAGGGCGGTAGGAGCGCGTTCTCCCCACCCAATACGCTATTTCTTTGAGTTTTCCAATGATACCTATGATAGAATGGCGGTAATATGGGAGATAGAGCGATATGGGAGCGCGTATCATCTCTTCGATGTAGCAGCTAGCAGCACAGGGATGTCCGGCGCTTTCGCGATACGGCACGCGGTGAGGATAGACAAGAACATGCTGGTGGAGGATCTGGCGCATGGCAAAGAAGCGGAACAATCGTAGTGGGGCGCAACGCCCATCTGGTAGCGCGTCCGGCGGCGCGAAAGGCGCAACCGCCACAGCGACCCGGCCAGCGGTGAAGTCCATGTCCGCGAGCGCGACGACAGCGAAAACCGTCGGCTCGGGAGCGCAGAACCAGAGCGACCGTATCGCCGCGGCGCGCGCGCGTAACGCGGCGGCTCGTGCGGCGGCGGACCGGCGGCGTTCGAGGGAGGGCAGCTGGCTGCGGCGGCAGTGGCCGATGGTCGCGGCGGTTGTCACCGTGCTGCTGCTCATCGCCGTCTTCTTCGCCATCTCCCGCAATGCCTCATCCGGCTCGGCGAGCATCGGCAGTCCCGTACCCGCGTCGGTGATGAGCAAGGTAACCGGTGTCAGCCAGACGACCTTCGAGAAGGTGGGCAAAGGGACCATCGCAAACCCCTTCAAGGCGACGCAGGGTAACCCGCCCATCAACAAGGACAAGAACGGCAAGCCCATTCTCCTCTTCGTCGGCGGCGACTATTGCCCGTATTGCGCGGCGGAACGCTGGTCGATGGTGATGGCGCTCAGCCGCTTCGGAACCTTCAATGGTCTGACGCTGATGCAGTCGAGCGGTACCGATGCCTATCCCAATACCAACACCTTTACCTTCCACGGCGCAACCTACACCAGCGACTATCTCAACTTCCAGGGCATGGAGACGTCGGATCGCAACCAGCAGCCGCTCGACAAGTTGAGCAGCGACCAGCAGGCGATCTTCGATAAGTACAACGCGCCGCCCTATATCGACTCGCAGAATGCTGGAGCGATTCCGTTCTTGAGCGTCGGCAACCAGTATGTCCAGATTGGCGCCGCCTTCATCCCCGACCAGATGCAGGGGCTGACCTGGCAGCAGATTGCCGACAATCTGAACGACCCGAACAATTCGGTGACGCAGAGCATCGTTGCCAACGCCAACTACATGACGGCGGCGATCTGCCAGATAACCGACAATAAGCCTGCCAATGTCTGCACTGCCGCGCCGATTCCGTCGATCATCAGTGATATGAAGGCAGGGAAATAGCCATGGCGGAAGCGCCAGTCGAGCGATCATCCAATGAGACAGGCGCGCGTCTGCTGTTGCTGGTACAGCGCGCGCCTGGCCTGGTGGCGATGCTGTTGATGGCCCTGCTGGGTCTGGGCATCTCTATCTACCTGACCGTCATCCACTATCAGGGCGCCGGGGTGGCCTTCTGCTCCACGACAGGCGTCGTCAACTGCAATAAGGTCACCAGCAGCGGCAACTCGGTCTTGTTTGGCAGCACGGTCCCGATCACGATACCTGGCATGATCTGGTTTATCGTCAGCGGCGGCCTGGCGCTGGTCGCGCTGCTGGCGATCTGGCGCAACCGCCGCGAGCCAGCCCGGCTGCGGGCGGCGCACCTGCTCTGGGGCATCATGGGTATGGCCTTCGTGCTCTACCTCGTCTATGCCGAGATTGTCTTGCTGCACACGCTCTGCGAGTGGTGTACCGTCGTCCATCTGTTGACCTTCGCCACCTTCCTGCTGGCGCTCAATCGCTGGCAGCAGCGTGGCCTGCCCGCGCCGGACCTGAATCTGGCCACGCTCAGCTCGCGCGCCAGCAATGGCAACAGGAATGGCAATGACAGCAAATCGCGTCCGATGACGACGGCCAGCAATGGCGTCAGGCGCCCTGCGGGTAGCGGCGCGACCTCGCGGCAGCGCGCGCGACGGTAGCATGAGTAGCGTGCGCCAATAGGCGGAAAGTCACCTCTGGCAAGCGCTTTTCGCCAGGGACACGGTATAGTGGGAACCGCTGCGAGTTTTCGCACAGGACTTTCGCCTGGGCGGAGGTGAAGCTCATCACCTCGCTTCGTCATGTAGGTAGAGAGCCGCTGTTCAGGCTGAATCTGGCAAATGACCAGTATGATATCGTGTTGCGTACTCGTAAATTAGTGAGGGTTGGTGCTGTGCGGAATCGGGCAGGAAGTCAACTGGCGGCGCTGGGCCGCGCGGGCGTAAAACGCTGGCTGGGTGGAGGCGCGGCGCTGGGGCTGCTGCTGTTGACCCTGGCGCTGAGCGGATGCGGACCATTCGGCGGCGATGATGGCGTCACGGCGAGTGGCGCGAAGTCGCTGGCGTCGCTCTCCTGGTGCGACCGCCCGCTCATCACCTTCCAGGATGACAGCACCACTGCGCAGAAGCAGCTTTCGAACTGGAGTGATGTCAAGGACCAGCTGGGATTCACCCCCTACCTGCCAGAGAGCATGCCCGAGGGGACCTGCCTGGCGCTGGCGGGCGGCTCGATCCACAACCCGATCTATGGCGGCCAGTTCAGCATCACCTATGTCTTGCCGAAGATTGGCCCGGTCAGCTTCTCCGAGGCGCCCCTCCATCAGGGCATGAGCAGCAAGACGCAGTGTATCCAGAGCGCGCAAGACAGCAAGACGATGATCTGTGTCGGCGCGATCTCCAACACCAGCATCACCATAGCCTCGCGCCAGCCCGAGGCGGATCTCCAGGCGATGTTCGGCACGCTCAAATCGAACGTGGCCTGGGTCCCCGGCGGTAGCTCGTCCAGTTCGCCCAAGTCGACGCCGACGACGGCGCCTGCCGCGACCGCCACCGCGACCAAGTAGCCGCAGCCAGCGCGGAAATCTCGCATCATCCAGTGGACGGCCAGAGTGATGGTCGTCCACTGGTGTTTTTCCCGCCTCCATGCAGTGTCATACCGCTCGTGGTGAGGTTGTTGGCGCAGACCCTCTCCCCCAGCCCCTCCCCGTGTCGGGGAGGGAAGCCAGAGGGCCAGCACGCCAGCGGCGGCCTCTGGCTCTGGCTCTGGCTCTGGTTCTGATCCCCCTCTCCCTGCAAGGGGGAGGGGTTAGGGGAGGGGGCGGTGGCCCCAGTGACATCATCCCAGGCGAAACCAGTATAACAGGCAGCCATACCTGCAAGCCATCCGGCATCGAAGGCGCGCGCGACCACCCCGTCATTTTTCGCGCGCCTCCATGCGCCCTTGTAGAAGCCTGCCCCCTGCATGTCTTGCTGGCCCCTCTTCTCACTATCTCCGGCAAAAGCTGGCACACGTTTTGCGATATGTGTGCTGTGAAACGACGCCAGATTGTCGGGATGAACGAGTCGTGTGTTGGCGCCATGCCATCCTTGGGAAAGAGAGAACCACCATGAAGCACGTAGAACCGTTGCTCATCGCCCCTGAGTGTTCCGTGCCGGGCTGCCATCACGATGGGGAGGCGTTCATGATGATCAAGTGCCACTCGTGCGATCAATGGTTCTGTGAAGAGCACTTCGAGGCGGCTGAGGAAAACGACACCCGGCGCCAGCGCATCACCGGCGCGCCAACGGTCAAGCTGGTGAAGACTGGTCTGAACGACCTCGCATACTATCTGGGATCGTGTAAGGCGTGTCGCGCGAAGCCGGCGGGACGGCGTCCGGTGGACTCCTCCTGGCTGCGGTAGAAACGGCGTTCGACACGCCTTGAGTAACCGATGTGAGCGGAATCGGAAAGGAGTCTCCGCGATGACCCTGATCTTTCATCTGATCAAGAGCCTGTTTCATGCCTTCTTCAAGATCGTCTTCACCGCGTTGTTCTTCGGCATCCTCGCGGCGGGGGCGACGATGCTGGTCATCTACCTGAATGATGGGCATCTCTGGCCACCCACGACGCTCATCGACGTGGCGGCGGCAGTGATTGGCGTGCTTGCCGCCTATGCCGCTGGACTGACGATGCTCATGCG
>JAICKD010000034.1 GCA_025928125.1 Ktedonobacterales bacterium | reverse complement strand
CGCCGCCTACGACGCGCCTTTCCCCGACGAGCGCTACCTGGCGGGCGCGCGCCAGTTCCCGATGATCGTACCCATCTCGCCGGAGGATCCCGCCGCTCCGGCCAATCGCGCGGCGTGGGACGTGCTCCGGCGCTGGCAGAAACCGTTCCTCTGCACATTTAGCGACCGAGACCCCATTACCCGTGGCGGGGCGCGTTACTTCCAGGAGGCCGTGCCGGGCGCGCAGGGCCAGCCCCACACGACGATCACGGGCGCGGGCCACTTCCTGCAGGAGGATCGCGGCGAAGACCTGGCGCAAGTTATCGTCGGCTTCCTGGCGCGATAGATCGGTCGTCTAGCCGATTACACCTTCGGCGTTGCGCGCGAAGGGTCGGCATCCGGCTCGTCATGCGATGCGCCACCATCCCCACTGTCCCCACTCGCGCTGGCGTCTCTCGGCGGCCCATTGGTGGGCGGCTTGTCCTCTGGATCCGTCGCGACGGGAACAACGGCGACATCATAGGAGACCGTTGAGCCGGTGGGGAACTGCTCGGGGTGGGCAAGCTTCCACTCGCGCCAGAAGGCGACCGTCACCGCCTGGACCACGCCAGCTATCGGCGCGGCGAAGAGCGCGCCCCAGAGGCCGAAAAGCTCTGCGCCCGCAATCAACGCGATAATCGAGATGACGGGATGCAGCCCAATCGCGGAGCCGACGATGCGCGGGCCGACGACATCACCTTCGATGATGTGGATGATGACGAAGACAGCCAGCACGATCAACGCCTTGACAACCCCCTGCGTCAGCGCCACCAGCACACAGGCCGCGCCGGAGATGAGCACACCCAGGAACGGGATGAACTCCAGCACGAAGGCCATGAAGCCGAGCAATATGGCGTATGGGATAGCGAGCACGTACATACTGGCGCCCACCAGCACTCCCACCAGCGCCGAAAGCGTCAACTGACCGCGAATGTAGCCGCCGATGACGCGGTTGGTGGTGTCAAGCACGAAGACGGCGCGCGGGCGAACACGCATCGGTAAGCCAGAGCGCAGCCAGAGGCCAACCCGGGGCGCGTTGGCGACGAAATAGACGCTGATGATGAGCGTCACAATCGTATTGACGATGCCGCCAGCGACTCCGGTCACGACGGGCAATACGTCGTGGGCGAAGCCGGTGAGTTGCCCGAAGAGTGCGTTGCGAAAGTCATCAATTTGCTGGTCAGTGATGCCAAGCTGGTGTTGCAGATCAACCAGAGGCGTGTTGCCATTGCGTCCCGGCGTCAGGAGCAATTGCACGCGCTCCGCCAGCGACCCCGCCTGCTGAATGATCGTGTCGATGATGAAACTGAACAGCAGCGCTACCAGGCCGATAAACACGAGATAGACAATGGCAATGGCCAGCGGCCAGGGAATCCAGCGCCGCAGCAGGGAGGCAATCGGGGCAAGCGCATAGGCGATCAGCGCCGCAATCGCCAGCACCAGCAGCGTGCCGATGATATGGCCCGCCGCCCAGAAGGCGACGAAGATGACCAGCGCCCACCCAAGGATGGCGAGGGGGATATCGCGCGCCCGCGCCCAATTGGTCCCCTGGTCCTCGCCCTGCGCACTCTCAACGACGGCCATGCCACGTTTTGGGTCATCCAACATGCTCGACCATCCTCTTCTACTGATGTCGCGCTACACACTCCGAGATAGCTGAAAGGTCAGATATGAAGCGGCCTGAAGGCCCATATATGATATAATGAACAAGATACGTTCCACGCTGACACTCGTTTCATGGAGGGTCAATCGAGCCCGGCTTTTCTCCGCATTGAGAATGTGCTTTTGCCGGTCGTTGGAACAGTGTAGTGTAACCATTTTACCGCCTCCGCGGAAGAATAGATGACTAACGTGCGTTAAAGCAAAAGCAGTGGATAATCCATCTGTTGTTGGGAGGTCAGTTAGTTCTATGGAACTTGGTATTGTCAAGCCAGTAGGCATCGTCGATCAAATGACGGGCGCCTATATGGACTATTCGATGAGCGTCATCGTCAGTCGCGCGCTCCCCGATGTGCGCGACGGCCTGAAGCCGGTGCATCGCCGCGTACTCTACGCGATGGAGCAGATGGGGCTTCAGTCGAATAAATCGTTTCGCAAATGCGCCGGAATCGTCGGCGAAGTCCTCAAAGAATACCATCCCCACGGCGATGTCGCCGTCTATGATACCCTCGTCCGCATGGCGCAACCCTGGAATTTGCGTTACCCACTGGTCCTCGGGCAAGGGAATTTCGGCAGCGTCGACGATGATCCAGCTGCCGCGATGAGATATTGTGTAACAGGGGACACGCTCGTTGTTACAGATCGTGGACTGGTACCGATTAATCAACTGTCCACCTCAGATATTGAAGATATCTCCGTGCAGGTCCTTTCAAAAGATGGGACGACGAATACCGCGAGCAAGTGGTGGGATTGCGGCCCGTTCCCCACGTGGCGCGTTCGCACACAGCGCGGCTACGAAGTGACTGGCACGGAGAATCACCCGCTGCTCGTCGCCGTACCGCATGAGGCTGATGGACGCGTAACACTCGTCTGGAAGACCATTGCTCAGTTGGCAGTTGGCGACTATGTTGTTCTGGATCGTACCGACACGCTCTGGCCAGAGCAGCCTGTTGATCTCCAGCAATACTTCCCACAGATCGGCGAAAAGTCGCGGACACAGAGGCATCCACTCCCGGAGAAGCTGAATGAAGACTTCGGATTCCTGCTGGGCGCGTTGCTGGCCGAGGGAACCGTTCGCGATCTGGTTATCGAGTTCACTAATACCCACGGCGATTACGCCGATCACTTCATTGCGTCATGGAAGCGCGTCTTCCCAACTTGCCGTCTGCACGTCTTCGAGCGCAATCCCGCCGGATACGGCAAGAAACCGTTCTTGCAGATGCAGGTCGTCAGCCAGCAGATGATCGCATTCCTCAAGGCGTTGGGACTCAATGGACGCTCGGCGCACCGACTGATACCAGATGTCATCCTGCGCTCGCCGCGTCATGTCGTCGCAGCATTTCTGCGCGGTCTCTTCGAGGGCGATGGCGCGGTTGAGAAGTCTGGACGCAGCCTGTTGCGCATCAATCTCTCGGCGCGGAATCGTGTCATGCTGCAACAAGTGCAGACGCTGCTCTTGCGATTCGGCATCGTCTCGGCATTGCGCGAGGACAAGACACGAGAGATGTACCGTCTGCTCATCTCTGGGCAAAGCAACCTCGCGCTCTTTGCCGATGAGATTGGCTTCGACTCAACCGTCAAGAAGGATGCGTTGGCGACTGTGCTGGAGCTTTATACTGGCGTGGCGCTCTCGAAAACTGACCATGTTCCGTACCTTGCGGAATTTGTCCGTGCCGCCGCGACCACAGAACATCGGAATTGGCTAGAACGGCACAACTTCGACCGGGCAGATCGGCTGGTAGCAACCCTACCGCGACTGGCAGCGGCACTGCCCGCGACGACTTTTGCTGAAATCGAACAGCTTGCCCGTCAGCGCTATCTTTTCGAGAAGATTGAGAGCATCGAAAGCTCGGGAGAGCAGCCAGTCTACTCTCTTCGCGTGGACAGCGATTGCCACTCATTCGTGGCGAATGGCTTTGTCAACCACAACACCGAAGCCAAGATGGCGGCCATCTCCAACGAGCTGCTGGCCGATATCGACCGCGACACCGTCGACTTCAAGCCCAACTACGACGGCCACAGCGAAGAGCCGGTGGTTTTGCCAGCGCGCCTGCCCAATCTGCTGCTCAACGGCGCGGCGGGCATCGCCGTCGGCATGGCCACCAACATCCCGCCACACAACCTGCGCGAGATCTGCGACGGCATCGTCTATCTGATCGACCACACCGACGCCACTACTGAGGATCTGAGCCACATCATTCGCGGGCCAGACTTCCCGACTGGCGGCATCATCCAGGGGCGCGAGGGCATTCGCAGCGCCTTCACCACCGGACGCGGGCGCATCATCGTCCGGGCAAAGGTGCATACCGAGGAGAACGAGCGCGGGCGCATCGCCATCATCGTGAGCGAGCTGCCGTATCAGGTCAACAAAGCCGAGCTGGTGCGCAAGATCAGCGAGTTGGCGCGCGATAAGAAGATCGACGGCATTACCGGCGTCACCGATGAGTCCGACCGCCAGGGCATCCGCGTCGTCATCGAGCTACGCCGCGACGCGCGCCATCTCTCGGTGCTCAACCAACTCTTCAAGTTCACCGCGATGCAGACCACCTTTGGCGCGAACGTGCTGGCGCTGGTGGATAATCAGCCACGCACCCTCACGCTCAAGCAGATTCTGCAGCACTACATTAACTATCGCGAGCAGGTCATCACCCGGCGCGCGAAATTCGATCTGGCCAAGGCCGAGGCGCGCCAGCACATCCTCGAAGGCCTGACGACCGCGCTGGACAACCTGGACGCCGTCATCGAGACGATCCGCCGGTCGCAGAACCGTGAGACCGCGTCGAGCAACCTCCAGACGCGCTTCAAGCTCAGCGAGGAGCAGGCGAAGGCCATTCTCGATATGCAGCTTGGACGACTGGCCGCGCTCGAACGCCGCCGCATCCTGGAGGAGTTGACCGAGGTCAAGAAGACCATCTCGCGCCTGCAGAAGATTCTTGGCAATATCGCCGAAGTGCGCGCGCTCATCAAAGAGGATCTGGCCGATCTCAAGGAGAAGTACGGCGACCCGCGACGCACCGAGATCGTCGATACCGAGGCCACCGACTTCACCGAAGAAGACCTCATCCCCAACGATGAGGTAGTCGTCATGCTGACGCAGAACGGCTACGTCAAGCGCATGGCTACTGGCCAGTACCGCGCGCAGCGGCGCGGCGGGCGCGGCAGCCGTGGCATGACAACGCACGAAGATGACGCCGTGGGCCATCTGCTGGCCGTACGCGCGCACGATTCGCTGCTCTTCTTCACCAATCGCGGGCGCGTCTTCCAGCTCAAAGCATACGGCCTGCCTGATGTCGGGCGCACAGCCAAGGGCGAGCATATCCGCAACCTGATCGGTATCG
The DNA here is from genome assembly GCA_025928125.1 of Ktedonobacterales bacterium. Lineage (GTDB taxonomy): Bacteria > Chloroflexota > Ktedonobacteria > Ktedonobacterales > JADMIN01 > DAHUXT01. Next base: position 6,636 of record JAICKD010000034.1, on the reverse strand, counting down.
ACCAGAACGAGACCGTCACCGCCGTCGTCAGCGTGCCGAAGTTCGTCGCGCGCGACTACATGATCATGGCGACCCGGCGCGGTGAGGTCAAGAAGACCAGCCTCGACGAGTTCGCCGTTGTGCGCAGCCTCGGCCTGATCGCGATGGACCTGGAGCCGGGCGACGAGTTGATCGGCGCGCGACTCGTTGGCGCGGACGATCAGGTGTTGCTGGCGACCGAGCACGGGCAGGCGATCCGCTTCGAGGTGCAGGAGCTACGGTCGGCGTCGCGGACGAGCGGCGGCGTGCGTGGCATCCGGCTCGACGAAAGCGATAACGTCGTCTCGCTCTGCGCCATCATCCCAGACTCCGAGCTGCTCGTCGTCACGACCAGGGGCTACGGCAAGCGCACGCCAATCGGCGAGTACCCGACGCATGGGCGCGGCGGCGGCGGCATCATCACCGCCCGCCTGACCGACAAGACGGGCGTGCTGGCATCGGCGCGTATCCTCACCGAAGAGGACCGCGACCTGATGATCGTCTCCGCCGAGGGGACGGTCATCCGCACCGACTGGCATACGGTGGCCCAGAGCGGCCGCCCCACCCAGGGCGTGCGGCTGATGAACATGGGCGGAGCGGGAGACCGAGTCGTCGCCATCACGACGATGAAGGGCGACGAAGACGAGGTCATGCCGCTCTCGATGTGGGACGGCAACGGCGGCGAGGATGACGCGGACACCAGCGGGAAGTAACCGCCCGCTGACCGCGATTCCCCTTCCCCGCTCATTGGCGAAGGGGAATCGCTTTTTTGCTCACGTTTCCCTTTGCGGCCAGCGTAAGCTGTGAGATATACTCACTCTGAACTCGTCGTATTCGCATCGTTTCGTGTCAGGTGTTGTTATACAGAAGGGCTGAACGTTATCCATGATTCGGCATGAGGTCATCCTGCGCATCAAGCCGGAAATTGCCCGTGAGGTGATTGATCGCACGCTGGGTGAGGTACGTGAACTGCTCATGAGCATCTCCGGGGTAGAGCGCGTGCTCTACGGCGTGAACAACGCGCCCGCATACCGTCACGCGATGCTGGTGGTTGAGGTGTCGGACGAGACGGCCCTCCAGCGTTTCACGCGCCATCCACAGCACCGGCGCGCCGTGCAGCAAGTGAGCCGCATGGCGGAGTCATCGGCGGTAGGCAGCTACCTGGTCGGGTCGGAGCATCAAACAAGCTGAGATTCATCGTTATCAGACGATAGATGCTGACGAGAGCCGTGGCGCCTGGCCACGGCTCTTTTCGTTGCCCGGCGCATGGTGCTTCCTAATAGGTGGAACGTGATGTCAGTTGCGGTCGCTGCGCGTATCACATGGGCTCGTAGTGGTCCGTGATATCCATGGCCTGGGTCTGCGCCGGGGTCTGCGCCTGCGCCTGAGGCTGCATTTGCGGCTGCGTGGGCAGCGGAGCCGTTATCTGTTTCATCTCGCGCCGCCTATCGTTCTCCCAGTTCCGGTCATCCGGTATCTCGGGAATCTCGGGACGATGGCGCGCTTCGACGTAGCTCATGATCGCCTCGCGGCTGATGACGCCGACGACACGCCCATGCCGCGCGACCGGCAACTGGTTCATATCCCGGCCAGACACCAGTGGCAGCACGGAGGTCAGGCTCTCCTCTGGGGCAACGGCCCGCAGGCGCGCCAGCGGGATCATGACATTGCCAACCGGCATCTCTTCCCAGTGGCTCCGTGGGATGCGCTCCACATCGGCCACGGTAATCAGCCCAACCACCTGCTCCCGCTGCACCACCGGAACCGTTCGCACGCCCGGCGGCAGAAAGTTTTCCACTAGCTCCTGCAGCGACATCGTCGGCGGCGCGCTCAACGCGATAGGGCGCATAGCGTCCGCAACCCGCGCGTCACGGAGCATCGTTTTCAGCGCCACCGAGGCGTCGGCGCTCCGCGCGGCGGTCAGCAAGAACCAGCCGATGAAGCCGAGCCAGACCCCGCTAAAGCGATTCCCACTCAAGACCTGCACAATGCCCCAGAAGATGAAGAGAATCGCGATAACCTGTCCCAGACGCGCGGCCCAATGCGTGGACCGGCGCAGATCGCCTGTCACCCTCCAGATAATCGCGCGCAGCACGCGGCCACCATCCAGCGGGAAGCCGGGAACGAGATTGAGCAGCCCCAGCAGTACGTTGGCGAGTCCTATATACGTCAGAATCGCCGCCGGAAGCGCGCTGTATCCAGACACCAGGAACGCTAGCAGCCAGGATGCGGTACCGATGATGAGGCTGACGACAGGCCCGATGGCCGCTACCAGAAACTCCGTACCCGCGCTGCGCGGCGCGCTGTCGAGATCGGAGACGCCGCCGAAGATGAACAGCGTGACGCTCTTGACCGGCAGCCCACAGGCGCGCGCCACCAGGACGTGCGCCAACTCGTGCGCCAGCACCGAGACAAAGAGCAAGATTGCCGCGCTGAATCCGAGAATGTAGTAGACGCCCGAACCGAGACCCTGTATAGCCTCTGGGAACCATCCGGCGGCCAGCGAAATCGTCGCGAGAACGAGGATGATGAGCCAGCCATAGTTGATATCGATGCGCATCCCGGCAATCGAGCCGACATGAATCGAACCTTGCATCCGACTCCCCCTCCCCTCAATTCTCACAGCCGCACAAGGTGATCCAGACGAGCGACTTCCAGGAACGCAAAGAGCGTGCCGCCAGACAGAAGTGCCATCGAGCGCGCCAGCCCGCTGGCAGTGTACTATACTCGCTGCATGCGTAGACAGCCCAGCAATACGACGCCTCATCAATCATCGCTCAAGCCAGCGCTCAAGCCAGCGCTCACCCGGCGCGATCTCTTGCGCGCGGGTCTAGGCGTGGCGGGCGCGGGCCTGCTGGCGGGCTGTGGCCTCAGCGCCGCGCACTCTGGGGCGCCAACACCCACACCCACCTCAACCATTGTGCCTTCGCCGACGCCAGATACGCGGCCGGTGAGCGTGGTCATCACGGGTGATATCATGATGGCGCGGGCGGTGGGCGCGCGCATCAAATCAGGCGCTAGCGACAGCCTCTTCCCATTCGCCGACACCGCCGACGTGCTCAAGAGCCACGATCTGCGCATCGGCAACCTGGAATGCGTTGTCTCGACGCTCGGCAGCCCTCAGCCCAAGACGTATACCTTCGAGGCGCCCCTACAGGCGTTCGAGCGGCTGCGCGCGGCGGGCTTCCAGATCGTTTCGGTGGCGAACAACCACAGCGGCGACTATGGGAAAGCCGCCTTCAGCGATATGCTGGCCCACCTGCCCACGTATGGTATCACGCCCGTCGGCGGCGGCGCGAACCGCACCGAGGCGCACCGACTGGTGACGTATCAGGTGCGAACTACGAAGATCGGCATCCTGGCGTATTGCGAGATCGAGCCGTTCAGCTTTGCCGCGACCGCGACCACCCCTGGTCATGCCTGGCTGGACGCCACCACCATGAAACAGGACATCGCCGCCGCGCGCTCACAGGTGGACTTCCTGATCGTCTTCACCCACTGGGGTGTTGAGTATGTGCTCCAGGAAAATGCTCACCAACAGTATATGGCGCGGCTCGCCGTTGACGCGGGAGCGGACCTCGTCGTGGGGGCGCATCCGCATGTCATCGAGCCATACGAGGTCTATCACAGGAAGCCCATCATCTACAGCCTGGGCAACTTCGTCTTCGACGAGATGCCAGGTGTCACAAGCCTGTGCAATGTCCTCTCCTTCACCGTGCAAGGCTCCCGTCTGCTCGACTGGAAGCTGCGCGGCGCCCGCATCGTGTTCTCCACAGGCGCCCCTGTGTGGAACAGCTGATACACCGGGCGCACCAATCAGACGATTCGTTCTTCATCATGTATTCGCGTCGCGGCGAGTGCGCCTGAGCGCCTCTACGAGAACGTCGGCGGGAGGGTGCGGCGCATAGTGACCATCCGGTTGCACGTACAGACGGCACGCGAGCGAGGGTGTAGCAGACGTCGGAGGGGGACTAATATCCACGCCGTTGATGCGGATGGTGGGCGAGCCAAAGAAACTATTCCGCTGGGCCGCTTCTTCCGTCTCCACAGCGATCATCTCAATCTCAGACGAGACAGCCTCTGTCCGCAGCACGTCACGTAAGAGAGCGAGCGCAGCCGATGCATTGGAGCAGGAGGCAAAGTACAAAAATTCGATGTGGGGCGAGTTGACGTCGCCGTTCTGTACACTTGACGCCGCTTCCCCGTTAGCGCTCACCGGTAGGCTCCTTTCTTCCCTTCGTGCGAAGGCCATATCTGGAGCCTACACCTTCTCCTCAGGGAGAAGGTCAAGTGATGGTGGAACGACCTGGATCAAATGCCAGGCAGATCGAGGAGCTATCCGCACATTCAGACTCAACCTCGACCGCCACCCGTGCGAGTTGAACCATTTCCTGGCGTAGCGCCGACAGTTCCGTGATGCGCGCTTCGATCTCTCGCGCCTTCGCCTCAGCGAGCGAGCGGACATGTCGACATGGCGGTACACCGCTTTCGCGTACCGCGATAATGCTGGCAATCTCATGCAGCGACCAGCCCAGACGTTGGGCGCGGCGGATGAATGCGAGCCGGTCGGCTTCCAGTTGACTATACAGGCGATAGCCTGCCGCTGTCCGGGCTGAGGGGATGAGTAACCCGATACGTTCGTAGTAGCGGAGCGTCTGCGGGTTGCTGTCGAGCATTCGCGCTAGTTGGCCGATTGTCAGCATTTGCGTCTCGTAAACCATCTGGCAGACCTCCTCGACTTCTCGCCCAGACGCGACGCGGGTGCGCTGCAACGCAGTGACGGCCGTCTCTGTCACTCTGTCTTATGGAGAACGTTTATGTCCAGGACATGGCGGTAGAAACACCAATCGAAGCTCACCAACGATGAAGAAGCGGCGTCCAAATCCGTGGAAATCAGCACAAGCCCGGTAGATTATCTACCGGGCTGAACAGCATGGGCTGCTATCGCGCGCGATTAGTTCGTGAAGATGCGGAAGATGTTGCGGCCCTTGCCGTCGTCGTCTCCCTGCTGCTGCTGCTGACCGCCCTGGCCGTTCTGATTCCAGCCCTGGCCGCCGCCGCTCACGCTAGGTACCGGCGCGGTGGGGCTTTCCTCGGCGTAACCGCCACGGGGCGCTGCGCCGCCGCTGCGATTCCAGTCAGGCGCATTGCCGGCGCTGGCGCCATTCGCCGCGCTACGTGCCGGACCGCCAGACGGTGACGGAGCCGAGCCCGAGGTCGCGAGGCGCTCGTGATCGATCCAGTCATACGCGCCGCCCAGCGCGTGCTCGCACCAGGTCGAGTAATCTTTCGGGGCGAGGCCCGTACGCTCGAAGTGGTCCAGCCGCCGCATGGTCAGCATCAGCCAGTCTTCGCCCTGCTCCACCATCCGGTCGAGCAGATCCATTCCGGTCACGCCACTGCGCTGCAACCGCTCGATGGCGGCAAGCTCATTGGGTGACGGGCGAAACCCGGCCTCTTTCGCGTCATTTTCCCGCAATTCCGAGCGCAGGCCAGCCGTCGTCCGGTCCAGTTCGCTCGTGACACGCTCCACATACCAGGACATGTAGCTTTCTGAGACCTGCTGCATCGCCTGGAGCGGGATTTGCTCGTAAATCTTCGTAACCGCTGTTGGATCGGAAGCCATTGTTTCCACAACCTTCGCTTCTCAGCCTAATCATCATCCCGCTGACGTTGCCACCAGCCAGCAACTGAATCGCTGGTGGGCTGCGCCGATCCCGTGGAGGAGGCAGCGCCAGGCGCTTTGGCCTCACGCGCGCGCGATAGTTCGCGCATCTGCTCCATCGGGTCACTGGGCATCTGATCCGCCCGCGCCAGCAAACTCGCAACGACTTCCTCATTTCCGGCGGAAGGCGCGGCCGCTGGAGCGGCGGCGCTCACCGGAGCGCGCGTTGCGCTAGAGGCAGCCGCTGGAGCGCTAACCGCGGGCCGACGTTGGTCCGGGTCTGAATCCAGTGCTGGCATCGCAGCCTTGATGACGTCAATGTTGCTGAGCTTGTGGCCCGCGCTAGTATAGCTCAACAGCGCTGTTACGATTGGATTGTCCAGGTCTGGCAGGGAGGTCGTTTTCGCGGGCGCCATTTTCTGGACGCGCGCGCGCTCCTGCTCCAGCGTGTTAATCTGATCACGCAGGCGCCGGCCGATCTCCTGATGATGCAGCCATTGCTTGTACTTGCCCATGCTGTCTTCCCCGCTCGATCTGTTCGATCTGTTGGGAGCATTCCGGGCGCATGGCCCGATCTGCTCGACGTGCTGTGACCGGATCGGGCCATGCCCGCGACGCCTGCCACCACACATGCACACGGAACTGCAATCTGCCGACGTTATCGCCGACAAGAAGTGCATGTCCGGCCACCCCGGACCGCGCCAGTATATCATAGCGTGCGGACTACAACAACAATTTGTCCCTAGGCGCCACCCGTTCAGGCTATAAGCGCGCGCTCACCCGACGCATCGCAACGATTTGGAAGATGTAAAGTCAGATGGAGGTGTATCGCGCCACTGCGCGTCCTGCGCACTGTATATGCCGCATAGAACACATAGAGCACAGGTCGATTGGCCCATGCTCTATGTGAAAAATCAAAGCAGCATCCCTGCTACGGGTAGGTATCCTGCCCT
>JAICKD010000106.1 GCA_025928125.1 Ktedonobacterales bacterium | reverse complement strand
TATCCCCACACTGACCCCGACGGCACGCGCGAGAAGGGCAGCCACGGCTGCGTCAATATGCCGACGCCCGCCGCGAAAGCGCTCTACGCCTGGGTGGGCATCGGCGCGCGCGTCATCATCGTCTCATAGCGCGCCGTAGCGCCCCCAGACGCCGGACATGCGAGGCTGCGTGTCTCGCGCGCGGCATCTCGCCACTGTCCTGTATAATCAACCAATACAACGCAGCGCGGCAGCGCCGTATTCTGGTGGCGCGCCTCCAGACAACCACTATGCATGCCGTTGTAGAGAAGGAGACGCACATGAGCGATATCGAACCCCATCCACCATCACCCTCACATACAACCGATACATCAGCCACCGACACCGATGGCGCGCACGCCCAACTGGTCGCCGCGCTGCAACAGAACTGGCGGCGCGAGGTGGAGGGCGCGCGCATGTACCGCGATCTGGCCGCGCGCGAGTCCGACACCACCAAGCGTGGCATTCTCGAACGGCTGGCCCAGGCCGAGGAGCGCCACGCCGCCCGCTGGGAAGGCAAGCTCGCCGAACTGGGCGCCACCCCGCCACCCCTGAAATTTACCTGGCGCGACCAGATGCAACGCTGGATCAATCGCGGCATCGGCACGGACGCGGCGCTCCGGCGGATGGAGGCGGCGGAAGACGTGGATATCGCCCGCTACGAGGCGCACGCCCGCGCGGTTAGCGACGCCGAGGCCGCCCAGATGTTGCGCGAGGTGCGGCGTGAGGAGGAGGCGCACGGGCGCATCATTCGCGATATGATCGCGCCCGAAGGCCCGCAGAACATGCTCGACCTCATGCTGCGGCGCGAGCACTGGCACAAGCGCGGGGGCGGCTGGATCGGCGACGCCATCTATGGCGCGAACGACGGCCTGGGCGCCGTCTTCGGCATCGTCAGCGGCGTGGCGGGCGCGACGGCTGGCAATAATCAGACGGTGCTGATTGCCGGGCTGGCGGGGATGCTGGCTAGCGCGCTCTCGATGGGGTCGGGCGCGTATCTGGCGACTAAGAGCGAGCGCGAAATCTATCAGGCGGAGATTGACCGCGAGCGACGCGAGATCGAAGAGAACCCGGAGGAGGAGAAAGAGGAACTGGCGCTCTTCTACCAGCTCAAAGGCTTCAGCGAGGAGGAATCGGAGACGCTGGCGGAGCGTCTGAGCAAACAGCCTGAGCAATTCCTGAACGCGCTCGCCCACGAAGAACTGGGGTTGAACCAGCAGGCGTTCCCGAATCCGCTGGTCTCGGCGCTCTCGGCCATGCTTTCCACCGGCCTCGGCGCGTTTATCCCCATCATCCCGTTCTTCTTTATCGGCGGCATCGCAGCAGTCCTCTGGGCGGCGGCCATCAGCCTGGTGGCGCACTTCGCCGTGGGCGCGGCCAAGACGATCATCACCGGGCGGTCGTGGTTGGTCAGCGGCACGGAAATGACCGTGGTTGGCGCCATCGAGGCAGTCATCACCTATGCGCTCGGCGTCCTCTTCCACGTGAGTGGCGCGTAACGTGCTATGCTACGTACCCAGGAAGCGGTGAGCGCCACGCGGAAAGGGAGAGGGCAACGTGTCGAAGCGACGAATGATGCCGGGCCTGCTGATCGGCGCGCTCCTGCTGGTTGGCGGTGGCTGCTGGATTGGCGTGGCGGCGTCATTCGCGGCGCGCTGGCCAGGCCAGGATGTCCCTGGCGGCAACGTCCCTGCCACCGTTAGCAGTAGCGGCATGGCAACAGCCATCGTCACCCCGGCGACCGCGACAGCCATCGCGACCAATTTCACCTCGCGCGTTATCGCCCGCACGAATAGCTACCGAGTGGCGCATGGCTGCCACGCGCTGGCGGCCAACCCGATCCTCATGGGAACAGCGCAGGCGCATAGCGTGGATATGGCAACGCACGATTTTGTGGGCCATAATAGCTCCAGCGGCATAACCATCGGCGACCGCATCAAAGCGGCGGGCTATGCCTACTCGACCTTCGCCGAGAACATCGCCTGGGGCCAGACATCGCCTGAGCAGGTCGTGGACATGTGGTTCAACGAATCGCCGCCCAACGACGCGCACCGCAAGAACATTCTGAACTGCGCGCTGCACGATATCGGCGTGGGCTATGTCTATCTCGCCAGCGATCCAGGCAAGGTGACGTCTCACACCTACTGGACAGAGGACTTCGGCACGCGCGCCACAGGGTAACGCGCAGCGCCGTCAGTAACAGTCTACGCAAGCCAGCATACCCAGGGAGGCGCCCATGGCCATCGAAGAAGCCTTCTCTCCTTCGGATAGCGTCCGCGACCGGCTGCGCGTGGTGCTGGCGCTACGCCCGCTGGGACTGTTTTCCGATATCGATGGCACGCTGAGCGCCATCGCGCCGACGCCCGATGCGGCGACCCTCTTGCCGGGAGTCGCCGACCTGCTGAAGCAGGCGCTCGCCACCTTCGATCTCGTCGCCGCCGTCTCGGGCCGGACCGCCATCGACGCCCGCGCGATGGTCGGGCTGCCCGGCCTGCTCTACATCGGCAACCATGGCCTCGAACACCTGAGCGAGGATGACATGACCGTGCATGTGCGCCCGGAAGCCGAGCCGTGGATACGCGCCATCAATCATGTGCTGGCGAGCATCCAGGCGCCGCTGACGGGGCGATTTCCAGGTCTGGTGATCGAGCGAAAGGGCGTCACCGCGACGATTCATCTGCGCGGGGTCGAGCATCCGAAGGAGGCCGAGGACGCGGTCTACAAAGCGGTCACAGACTCTGCCAGCGCGGGTGGGCTGCATGTGACGCGCGGCAAGATGGTAGTGGAGCTGCGCCCGCCGCTCGAGATCGATAAAGGCGTCTCCATCGAGGGCTTTGTTCGGGCGCGCGGCCTGCGTGGCGCGTTCTATCTGGGCGACGACCAGACCGATATCGACGCCTTCCGCACGCTACGGCGACTGACCGCGGACGGCGTCTGCCAGGGCGTTGCGGTGGCGGTGCTTCACAGCGAGGCGCCCGCGCACCTGGCCGCCGAGGCCGATATGACGCTGCCCAGCGCCGAGGCCGTTCCGGGCTTCCTCCGCTGGCTGCTGGCGAATACGCCTGCCGCCACTGGCTGATATTTGATTTTGCCTGGGATGTTGACTCTGGGGCAACGGCCCCCTCCCCCTAGCCCCCTCCCCCTTCCAGGGAGAGGGGGAACCAGAAGCAGAGTACAAGCGGCGGTGATGCAGGGAACTACAGCCGCGTTCCGGGCAATTCGCCGTTTTTCATTTCAAGGCTGGGACGGCGGTGATTCCGGGGCGACGAGCGCGACGGCAATGGCCGGGCCGAGATTGGCCCCGATGGTCGGGCCGAGCCATGTTTTGCGAATCATGCCCTCATACTTCCTGGCGAGGAGCGTCTCCATCTCAGCAATTGACTCGATACTGGTGCCGCAGATAAGCAGCGACTCAACGCCACCAACCGAGCGCGCTTCCTCACGCGCCAGCTCAACCAGCCGCAGCACGGCGCGCCTACGCGAACGGACGGTCTCGACCAGTCGCGCCTCGCCGCGATCGAGCGTGAGGATGGGATGCGCGTCGATGAGGGCGCCGACCAGCCCTTGCACCCGGCTGATACGTCCCGAGCGCCGCAGCGGCTCCAGGGATTCGACCATGACGAAGACATGCGTACGCGCCAGCAAGGAATTGACACGCTCGTGGATGGCCCGCACTGGCGCGCCGAGATGCGCGATGCGCGAGGCCTCGATGACGGCGGGCCACATGCCGATCCCAAGCTGGAGCGAGTCGATGATGTGGATTGGCGCGGGCGCGAGATAGTCCCGCGCGACCGTAGCATGGGGAACCACCTGGCTAAACTGGCTGGAGACATGGATAGAGACAATCGCGGTTGCCCCCTGCGCGAAGGCTGTCTGATAGGCCTGGTAGAAGTCGGCGGGGGAGGCCACTTCCGTATAGGGTGCGGGCCGCGCGTGAGGCAGGCGCGTATAGAACTGCGCGGCGGAGATATCGATGCCGTCGCGAAAAATGTGGCCATCCATGACGATCCGATTGGGAACCACGATGATCCCAATCGCGTGCGCATGGCTCTGCAGAATGTCCGACGCGCTATCGGTGACGATGCGCACGCGCGCGGGCGGTTGGCGCGGCGATTCGGGCAAAGAAGGAGACGGCGGATAGCCATACATCGTCGGCGCTCCATTCGTTACCCTATGCGCCCGGACATCGGGAGCCGGTGTTCTCTCACGACCGTCGAGAGCAGACTATCTCTCGTGCCGGGTTGCGCGCCACTTGTGCGGAGCGCCATCGTCTAGCACGATGGTAGTTGACACTCTACCCAACCGTAGTTGGGAGATTCTTGGTTCACCCTGGCGGCGCACCCCTGAGCCATCACTGGCACAGACATGGAGGCCATCAGTCCCCAAGCGTTCGCCCGGTCATCCCGGGCCAGATCCCGCCTGCCCGGCGGTACTGTTAACCAATACGCCATGGTGATACGAAAGCGCCAGTGCCTGCGCCAGGATGTTGCGCGCCGCGTTCTCATCCCGGTCTAACACTAACCCGCAGTGTCCACAGACATGTGTTCGCATGCTCAGGCTCTTCTGGACGAGGATGCCGCAGCCAGAGCACGCTTGCGTCGTGTACTGCGGTGGCACGGAGATGAGGGGAATCCCATGCAGCCTGGCATAGTAGCCAAGCCAGAGGAGGAAACGGCCCCACGCCGCGTCATGGAGGCTCTTGGCGAGGCGATGGTTGCGGACGAGGTTCCGGATCGGAAGGGCTTCATAGGCAATCAAGCCGTGAGACGAGACAAGCGCGCTCGCCGCTTTGCGGGCGAAGTCTTCGCGCTGCCGTTGGACCTTCAGATGCGCTTTTGCCAGGCGCTTGCGGGCTTTCTGGTAGTTATGCGACTGGGGCTGCTTGGCCTTCCTTCGCGCTGGACAATATTTGCGCGAGACGTGTCGCTGGAGGCGCTTGATCCGGCACTCTGCAGTACGGTGGAAACGGGGATTGGGCAACGCCTTGCCATCGGAGTCCATGTAGAACACTTTCAGGCCCAGGTCAATGCCAACCTGGGCGTCACTGGGTACGTGTTCCACCTGCCGCTCGACATCCACACAGAACTGGGCATAGTAGCCATCCGCCCGGCGCACAAGCCGCACCCGCTTAATCTGCTGGCTAGGAAACGTCTCGATAGCCCGTGTGCCGATTAGACGTACACGCCCGATGCCACAGCCATCCGTGAACGTGGGGCGTCGCCCGTCGGAATCCAGCTTCCATCCCGTCACCTTGTACTCCACACTACGGTTATCGTGTTGGAAGCGGGGATAGCCCTTCTTGCCTGGTACCTTCGCGTGGCAGTTGGCATAGAATCTATTGATTGCCTGCCATGCCCGGTCGGCGCTCGCTTGGCGGGCTTGCGAGTTCAACTGTGCTGCGAAGGGGAAGGCTTTGGCGAGTTGACTACAGTGGACTTGCAGATCGTTGGCGGTGGTACCAGGAGTGTCCATCCACAGACGCAAACATTTGTTGCGGACAAATTGGGCGATGCGGATGGCTTCGTCCATCCGGGCATACTGGGCCTGTGTCCCGTCCAACTTGTACTCGTAGACCAACACCGGGTCGTCTTCCTCTCGTCCTCCCAGACAGCGATCTTCCTGATCCTAGACTCCTTGCTTGCTGGATGGTATACTGACTGCAACCGCTTGTCAAGGCGCGGTCATACCGTTCGGGAGAGGGGCGCTTCCATCTCCGCTAGAAAGATAGAGATTTTCAGCGGCCATTTTCTGTAACAACCGTACTGCTGAACAGGTGGCATAGTTGCGAGGTTGCGAGTGACTGAGACCAAGGCCGCGCCGTGCATGGGCGCGTGCTCCATGGGAAGGTGGCACAATCATGAAGGGATGGGTCAACGAGTTCAAGGCATTCATTCTTCGTGGTAATGTGGTCGATCTGGCCGTCGCGGTGGTGATTGGCGCCGCATTTGGCGCGGTAGTAGTAAGCCTGGTGCAGAATGTCATCATGCCGATCATCGGCGCCTTTGGCGGCAAGCCATCGTTTGATCAATACTACTGGACGATCAACGGCAGCCAGATCAAGATTGGCACTTTCCTCACGGCGCTGGTTGCCTTTCTGATCCTTGCGGCGGTCATCTTCTTCTTCGTCGTGAAGCCGGTCAACTGGCTGATGTCCCGCCGCAAGACGGAGCTGCCTGCCGACCCAACGACTCACGATTGCCCGTACTGCTTCAGCAGCATCCCGGCCCAGGCGACACGCTGCCCCTTCTGCACCTCCGAGGTGACCCCGGTCGTCGCGGTGACGACCTCGTAAAGCGGAGCCTATCACCCCAGACCTCTCCCCTTGACCCTTCCCCTGAAAGGGAGGGGGAACCAGAGAGACGCGCTCGAAGAAAGTACCCTTTACCTGCGCATTCACGCGGCCCCGCGTTAGAGTGGTGCTGAAGAGTGTCGAGTGCCGAGTATGGGGAGTGAAGGTAGATGGTGCGGAGCCAGAGCAGAGCAAGAGGTGCACTCGCGGGGGCTGTGATGTTGATGGTGGCGCTGGCCACATTGCTGGCGGGATGCGGCCCTTCCGCGTCGGCAACGACCCAGCCCACCCCCATCGCGACACTCGCGCTCCCGTCGCCGCTTTCGAGCTACTCAGTCTTCGTCACCGATGTGCTGACCGGCGATATGGCCGAGCTGGGCAAACACACCTGGCATGTGGCGCCCAGCATCCACGGGCTGGGGCTTTCCGCCGACGGCAAGACGCTCTACGTCACCGATGTCGCCACCAACCGGCTGATCGCCTTCGACCTGAGCAGCGGCACGCCGAAGGAGGTCCATAGCGTCGGCGTCGGCGTCTATCCGGTGCATATGGTGGCCACGCGCGACGGCGGCACGATCTTCGTCACCAGCTTTGCCGCGGCGAATGTCGCCGTGGTGGATGGGCATACCTGGAAGCTACGCGCGACGATCACTACGCCTGACCGACCACACAGCATCGTCATCTCACCCGATGGGCAGTGGGTCTATACCGGCTGCTACGGCGGCGCGGCCATCGCGATTATCAACGCCGCCAGCGCCTCGCTCGCCGCGACGATTCCGCTGCCACAGGCGGCAGAGCCATACGGCCTCGCCATCAGCCCGGACGGACATTATCTCTATGCCAGCGACAACCTCACCGGACGCCTCTTTGTGGTGGATGCGCAGGCGCGGCGGGTAGTGGATAGTGTACCAGTTGGCCTACATCCCGCGCTGATCGCCCGCTCGCCCGACGGCAAAACACTCTATGTCGCCAATGGCGGCTCGCACTCCGTCAGCGTGATCGACATCGGCGGCGATCCAGCGCGCCCCACTGTGCGGGCGACGGTCGTAGTCACAGGTTACCCGCACGGCATCGCGGTCACCCCCGACGGGCGCTACGTCGTCGTGGCCGATACGCTCGGCAAGAATCTCGCCGTCATCGACGCTCAGACGCTGAAGGTGATCGCCACGATTCCCGGCGAGCGCTATCCCAACGACGTGCTCATCACCAGGTGAGACTGAGTGTTTCGACAGATGAGCTTTTAGGCGGGCAAGTAGGGGAGCAGAGCGAGCGGCTCAAGGGCTGGAACAGGTGAATGCCCGAAGTCGGCGGTGTTCCGGGTGACAATGAAGTCGAGCCGTTCCACATCCGCGCAGGCTATCGCGACATTGTCCTCGAAATCGCTTCCAGGCAGCGCACGCGCGCGAAGCAGGGTTTCTTTGCCTATCGGCGCTACCTCTAACGCTAAACTCTGGTCGATACTCGCCAGCGCGGCGGTGGTACCGATCTGGCGCCGGGCAATGTAGAAGATATCAGTTACCGCTGATGCTGAAATATAGGTGATGGGTCGCCCTGTGTCGCGCGCCTGCCAGAGCGGCAATGCATCATCAGACCAGGGCTTGCGGTCGAGCAACCAGTCCAGCACAACATTAGTATCGAGCAAGACGCGCAGAACACGCGACGCGGACGGCGTGGAGGTAGAATCAGCCGCCATATTTCTTCATCCGCTCCTCGTCTAATATGCGCGCTACATCATCATCCGAGGGCGCGGGTTGGCCATTCGAGAGGATGCCGCGTAACG
>JAICKD010000684.1 GCA_025928125.1 Ktedonobacterales bacterium | reverse complement strand
GCCATGCCGCGCTGGCCGGGCCACCCCGATCCCCTGCTGGATGCCGTCGCCGCCTCGCGCCTGCCCATCGTCCACTACCATGCGCTTGAGCATGAGCACTCTATCGCCTGGCGCGCGCTGATGCCGAGCGCGTTCTGCACCATCCCAGGCGCGACGCTGCCGCCGACGCCGATTGGCACGCTAGCGGCCTATCCGCTGAGGGCGCGCGGGCAGTTCCTTGGCGTGCTGGCGCTGGCGACTGGCACACATCTGGCGGCGCGCCAACTCGCCGCCCTCGAAGAGCTTGCCGATCTGATTGCGCAGTCTGCCGACCGCGACCGCCTGCTGGCCTATTCCCGCAGCCAGGAGGCGCTCTCGCAGACGGTCGTGCGCTACGCGCCCGTCGCCATGGCGGTGCTCACTGGCCGCGAGCATCGGGTGGCGCTGGCGAATCCCACCTTCGCCGTGCTGCTGGGGCTGGACGCGGGGATGACACTCACTGGCTCCCGGCTCCGCGATCTCGTCCCCGAGAACGCTGAAACACTCTCGGCGGGCCTGGGGCTGGATGCCGTCTATGCCAGCGGTGAGTCGCAGGCAATGATCGAGTTGCCGATTGCGCTCGGCGGCGATATCACCTACTGGAACGTCACCACCTCGCCGCTGCCCGGCCTCTCGGCGCGCTCGGGTGGCGTCTTGCTGGCGGCGGTTGATGTCACCCGCCAGGTGATCGCCCGCCAGCGCGCGCTGGACTCGGCGGAAGAGGCCCAGGTGCGCATCGGCCAGATGATGACGCTACACGCCACATCGCTGGCGGTCTCTGGCCAACTCGGCGCCGACCCGCGCGAGCTACTCGCCGATATCCTGCGGCGGTCGGTGCTGCTGCTCAATGGCCGCGCAGGTACGGTCTATGTCCGCGACACGCGGCGCAACGAGCTTGAGGTGATCGTCCATCAAGGGCTGCGCGGCGACTACACCGGCCAGCGCATCCGCGTCGGCGAGGGCATCGCCGGGCAGGTGGCGCGCACGGGCCAGGGTACCATCGTGGACGACTACCGCGTCTACCCCTACCGCGCCTCGATCTACGGCGACGAAGACTTCCGCGCGGTCATTGCCGTGCCGCTGATTGCCCACGGCCAGATTGTCGGCGTGCTGGATGTGCTCGACGACGCCGAGCGCCGCGCATTCACTGATGACGATCTCTGGCTGCTGGACCTCTTTGCCGCGCAGGCGTCACAGACTATCGAGAACGCACGCACCTACGTGGAGTTGGAGCATGCCTTCCGCAAGCAGCGCGATCTCGACCGCATGAAAGACGATTTCATCGCCACCGCCTCGCACGAGCTACGCACCCCGCTGACCGGCGTACAGGGGTTCCTCGACCTGCTGCTGGACTATGCCGGCTCGCGCGATGACCCGATGGCGCTGGACTTCCTCAACAAGGCGGCGACCTCAGCCGAGGAGCTGGCGGCGATTGCCGAACGGCTGTTGCAGACGGCGCGCCTCGATACCGGGCAGATGGAGATGCACACCAACCCGGTCCGGCTCGCGCCCGTCGTCGATGAGGTGTTGCGGTTCTTCCGCGAACTGGAGCAGGCGCAGGGCGGCAGCCACGAACTGCTGGCCGAAGTCCCGCCGCATGCCTACATCCAGGCCGATCTGGGTCGGCTCAAAGAGGTGCTCGATAATCTGGTGGGCAACGCGATCAAATATAGCCCGCATGGCGGACGTATCCTCGTGCGCTGCGCGCCAGCCCGCTTCGAGACGGCAAACAGCGGCAGCAGTACCCCGAGTGGCTCCATCGAGGAGCGTCCGACGATGGTGATTCCGTTCGCCAACCACGACCCAGCATCCAGCTATGAAGACCCAGACGACGATCCAATAGCGCCCGCCCCGGCGGTTGTTGCCGCGACGACCCAGACGCCCTACCATGTCATCACCGTCAGCGATGAGGGCATGGGCATTCCCGCCGACGAACGCGGCCATCTCTTTGGGCGCTTCACGCGGCTGGAGTCCGCCAAGATCAGCCAGATTCGCGGCACGGGCCTGGGCCTCTACATCTGCCGCCAGATTGTTCGCGCGATGGGCGGCGATGTCTGGCTTCAGGCCAGTGTGCCGGGGCATGGCAGCGTCTTCGCGGTCGCGCTGCCAGAGGGCGTCATCCCTTCGGGTGATACCGCGCCACTACCGGCGATCTCCGGCCAGACCGCGCAATCGTAGCGGCGCATCCGATGAACACCCCAGACGTCTCCTTCGCCACCCTGCAACGGCTGCGGTTGCGTATGGAGCGTCTGTTTGCTGTCTGTGATCTGCCTCTGGATGTCGCGGGCGCGGCGCGGCGCTGGGCGCTGGCGATGCCCGCCGATCCCGATGCCCCGCTCGATCAGCTGGCGGCCCAACTGCTCGCCACTCGTGGCGTCCTGCCCGGCCAGCGTACCGGCTCAGGCGAGACGCCGGAGGACACTGACGACGCGGCGACCGCCGCACGGCATACCGCCACGGGCGGTGGTCTCCTGCCGTACTGGGCGCTCGTCTGGCCCAGCGGGCTGGCGCTGGCCGAGACATTGCTGACCCATCCTGACACGTTACG
>JAICKD010000259.1 GCA_025928125.1 Ktedonobacterales bacterium | reverse complement strand
GATTAACCGCGGCATTTATGCCGCGAACCTGGCCCACTCCATCCTGCCCCACACATGACATCTGGCGACAGCAATAGCCATTTCCTCCTGAGAGACCACAAAAGCACTGGACAACGGGCAATGTTCTAACTATAATTAGAACACAAGTTCTATGCAGCCACTGACAGTTGCCCGCAAGCTTACACACCACTCGCCTGAGTCCGGCGAAACCGTGCAATCAAGCGCAGCGACCGCCAGCGACTGCCAGAGAGGAGAAGAGCAGATGAGCTGGCACGCGCTACTCTACAGCCCCACCGACGACGCCAACATCTGGAGGCAGACGCATCGCTCGCACCAGCCGACGCAGCCCGCGCGCTCGCTCGGGTCCGCCACTGCGGATGCCCGCTGGCGCTGGGCCTCGCCCGAGGCCGGCAATGTGACGCCGATAACCGCCGAGCGTAGCAAGAGTGATGAACTGGTTACACCACGGCTGGGTGTTGCGCGCGAGCTACGCGCCGAGATGGCCGAGATGGCGCGCGTCATGGGTCGTAGCGAGGATGACATCTGGGCCGAGGCTGCCCGTGAGTGGCTGATGCGCCGCCTGCGCAACGACGGCCCACCGCCGACGACGCCCGCCGCTGCCCCTGTGCCGGGCGCGCGCCCGAGCCGCATGTGGAACGAGATCGACGAGCTACTTACCGAGCTACGCCACCCGTGCTATATCACCGCGCCCGCCACGCCGACCATGCCCGCCGCCTGAGACTCATATCGTTCGAGCAGATTTCTCGTACCCGTAGATGCAATCATCCGACTACACTGCATGGCAGGGAGCGCCATGTGAGCGCCGATGGCGAGGTTAGCCAGAGGAAGACAGCATGCGAGGCGACGATGCCCAGGATTCGGCAGGGGATTCGGCAGACACACTGGCAGGGACAGCCCTGAGCGAGATCACGTCTGAGCTGGCGGCGGCGTATCTCGACATGGTGAACGAATTCGAGGCGGCAGGCGAGGACTACGGCTGGAACGACGTCGATCTGGCCCGCCACGACTTCACCGCCTTCGTGGATGATCTGCGCAACGAATCGCTGGACATCGGCTTGCCGCCGGATATCGTGCCACAGACGACCTATGTATTGCTTGATCGTGAAGGGCGCGCGCTGGGTGAGATTCGCTTTCGCCCGCACCTGACGCCGCCCTTCGAGCAGCACAACGGCCACATCGGCTACAACGTCCGCCCTAGCCAGCGCGGCAACGGCTACGCGACGCGGATGCTGGCGCTCGTGCTCGAGAAGGCGCGCGCCCTTGGCCTGGAGCGCGTGATGCTCCCGGTACGGGACGAGAATCTCGCGTCGCTGCGTGTCATCGTGAAAAACGGCGGCGTGATGGAGCGCACAGGCGCCGAGCTAGGCTCCGGCGAGATTGTCTCGATCTACTGGATCGCGCTCTGAGGCAATTATGGCTGGGCGAGCGTGCCGGGCTTCTCCGCGACGACGAGATAGGCTTCCCAGAATGGTCCGCGCACGCACTGGGGTTTGCCCACCAGGCCAGCGGCGTCGAGCGGCAGCCGGGTCGTCTGTGCCGCGCCTGCGCAGCCGCGCCCCGAAGATGGAGCCGACGGCCCATAGACCAGCCGGGCCAGCCCAACCAGCGGAAGCAGCACCACGCGCGTCGGCAGCAGGCCCGCGCCCATCACCACCACCAGCCGCCCGCCGGGACGCAGCACCCGCGCGACCTCACGGAGCGATGCCGGTTCATAGATGTACTCAGTGGGGAAGGTGCTGACGACGGTATCGAAGCTCTCGCCCAGATACGGCAGATGCTGTACGTCGCCCTGCGAGATGGGGGCATCTGGGAGACCCTGGCGCTTCAACTCATCCCTGGCGGCTGCCACCATCTGCGGCGAGCGGTCCACGGCGGCGCAGGTGTAGCCCGCGCGCACCATATCGGCCAGTAGCTTGCCCGGCCCGCAGCCAATCTCCAGCACGCGCGCGCCACGGATGCGCGGGAGCGCCAATCGCTGCCAGACCCGCCACTGTCCGGCAAATGGCACGGTGCTGGCGAACCAGTAGAGAAAGCGGTTGCGGTAGAGCAGGCCAAAGATTTCGCGGAGGATGCGCATACGTAGGCTGACTCGCGGACTGTTCGTCGCCACAGCAGCCTCCCTCGTCGCTCGCGAAGTGCCGCCACGTACGGCAATATAGAGCAGCCCCGGAGCAAGCGCCATGCCTACTCCAGGGCTGCCTGGACCGCGACTAGCTGGTGAGCGCCGCAGTCTCGCTCGGGGTCAGAATCTCGTCCACAATGCCATACTTGAGGGCGTCTTCGGCCTTCATGTAGAAGTTGCGGTCGGAGTCCTGCTTGATGCGCTCCATCGACTGGCCGGTATGCTTGACCAGAATGTTGTAGAGCGCGTCGCGCAGGCGGATAATCTCGCGTGCGGTAATCTCGATATCCGTCGCCTGCCCCTCGGCGCCGCCCAGCGGCTGGTGGATCAGGATGGTGGAGTTGGGCAGCGCGAACCGCTTGCCCTTGGCGCCAGCGGCCAGCAAGACCGCGCCCATGCTCATCGCCATGCCCATGCAGACGGTCGAGACATCGCACTTGAGATGCTGGAACGTATCGTAGATCGCCAGCCCAGCGTAGATGCTGCCGCCAGGGCTGTTGATGTAGATGCTGATATCCTTGGTGGCGTCTTCGCTGGAGAGGAAGAGCAGCTGCGCCACCACCAGATTTGCTACGTGGTCGTCAATCGGCGTGCCGATAAAGATGATGCGTTCCTTCAGGAGACGCGAGTAGATATCCATGCCTCGCTCACCGCGCGGTGTTTGCTCGATGACGTTTGGCACCAGCAGATCGTTTGGGGTAGCGATGGGGCCTACACCTGCCTGCCAGCGGAGAGCGTAGGGATCAAATCGAGATGCCATGTGAAGCTCCCTGATACGAGCGACCGAGGTCGCCAGGTAGAGATCAGCGCAGAGCCGACCTCCATGGTAGCGCGTCGATAGCGCGTGCCGCCTGCCCGGTATGAGCCGTGCGATCCAGCGGCGCAGCCCTCTGAGCGCCAGCCATGATAGCACAGCATAGCACATCGCGCAGGCACTCTGCCACGCGGCGCGCCCTAGACTTATGTTGAGTAAATTGGCGAAAAACAGGCTGGACAAATCAACACAAATCAACTATAACGTAGCATAGGAGCCGTAGCGGCGCGGGGTGCGCGCTACTGGCGCCGGGTGTGCTTTCCCTGCTGGGAGCGAGGTCGCTTCCGGCGTTCAGTAGTAGCCTGGCTTCCCCAGTGGCTTTCCAGGAGCTAAAGGAGACAATGATGTCCTCTGTAACCACGTCCAACACCAGCGCCGCGCCGAAAGGTCTTGATGGCGTGGTGGTCGCCTCGACCGCTATCAGCCATGTCTTCGGCAACGAAGGGCGCCTCGTCTATCGCGGCTACGATATCGGCCAGCTCGCGGGCAAGACCACCTTTGAAGAGGTCTGTTTTCTGCTCTGGAAAGGCCACCTGCCGAATCAGGTCGAGCTGGATGCCTTGCGCGCGACGATGAGCGCTCAGCGCGCGCTGCCCGACGCCGTGCTGGCGACCATCCGGGCGATGCCCGCCTCCGCCGATCCCATGGACAACCTGCGCACTGGCGCATCGGCGATTGGCGCCGCGCTGCCCATCAGCGGAACGGCGACCTTCGAGCAGGCGCTCGCGCTGGCCGCGCGCTTCCCCACGATTGTCGCCGCCTTCGACCGGCTGCGCAAGGGCAAGGAGCCTGTCGCGCCTCGCGCTGACCTCGGCCACGCCGCGAACTATCTCTATATGTTGACTGGCGAGATCCCGCCGGAGAATCACGTCAAGAGTCTCGATACCTATCTGGTCTTGCTGGCCGATCACAGCATGAACGCCTCGACCTTCACGGCGCGCGTCATCGCCTCAACCGAGTCGGACATCTGCTCGGCCATTGTCGGCGGCATTGGCGCGCTCAAGGGGCCGCTCCATGGCGGCGCGCCCGCGCTGGTGATGGATATGCTCGACGCGATTGGCACGGCGGACAACATCAAGCCGTGGATCGATCAGGCGCTCGACGGCCATCATAAGTTGATGGGCTTCGGCCATCGCGTCTACAAGACAACCGACCCACGCGCCGAGATTCTGCGCGAGATGGCGCGCCAGTCTTCCACGCCGGAGTTTTTCGCGTTGGCCCACGGCACGGAGGAGTACGCGCTCGCCGAGCTGCACCGCCGCAAGTCGGACCAGAAGCTCTATACCAACGTCGAGTTCTACTCCGCCGCCGTCCTCAGCTCCGTCGGTCTGGACCGCGACCTCTTCCCCTCCACCTTCGCCATCAGCCGCGTCGCCGGATGGACGGCGCACGTGCTGGAGCAGATGGTGGGCAACCGCCTGATCCGCCCGCAGTCAGAATACGTCGGCCCCCTTGGGTTGACCTTCGCGCCAGTGAGCGAACGGGCGTAGGTGTAGGACGACCGCCCTCTCCCCCTAACCCTCTCCCCTATAAGGGAGGGGGAACCAGAGCCGCCAGGCGTCTCTCATGGTCGGAGAGGGTTAGCTGCGGCATTCATGCCGCGAACCTGGCATACCTCGACGCATGCTCATCGCTTCTACCGTTGGGGCGGGTTTGCCAGCCCGCGCAGGCGGGCTTTGCGGCGGAGCCCCTAGGCGCGGCTTCAGCCGCCAGCCACCTCACACCATCAGCGGCAGACGGATGGTAAAGACCGTTCCGACGCTCGGCTGGCTCTGCACGCGAATCTCGCCGCCGTGCGCGCGCACGATGGCGCGGGCAATCGCCAGCCCTAGCCCCGAACCACTCGACGCGACGGCGGGCGTATTCTGGTCGGGCGCGGGTGGGATGGTGGCGCCGAGGTCGGGGGATTGGCGCTGGGCCGCGCGAGCCGCGACCACCCGCCGCTTGCGTTCGGCGCGCTCGCCGCGATAGAAGCGGTCGAAGATGTGCGCCAGGTCTTCCGGCGCGATGCCTCGCCCGTTGTCCTCGATAGCGATAAACGCCTCGTCGGTGTTACGCCCCACCCGAACGTGTACCCAGCCCTCCGGCGCAGGCCGACCATATTTGAGTGCGTTATCCAGTAGCGCCAGCAACACCTGCTTGAGCCGGTCGTGATCGCCGCGAACCATCAGTGGGCCATGCCCGTCCGTCTGTAGCGTGACCGAGCGCTCGCCCGCCAGAATGCGCGCCTGATCGACCGCCTCGCCCGCAAGCGCGACAATATCGAGCGGTTCGCGCTGCACTGGTCGGCCAATATCGAGCCGCGCCAGTGTCAGCAAATCGTTGAGCAGCCGTGACATGCGGTCGGCCTCGTTGCGCGCCGCCTGGAGCGAGGAGCGCGCCGTCGCCGGATCATCAATCGCGCCCATATTCAGCAGATCGAGGTAGCCACGGATGGCGGTCAGCGGCGTACGCAGCTCGTGCGAGGCATCGGCGATGAACATGCGCATGCGCTCCTCGGACGCCTGCTGCGCGGTGAACGCCTGCTCGATGCGCTCGGCCATCTCATCGAACGAGTTGGCGAGCTGGCCGATCTCGTCGGTGCGTTCGGGTAAGCCGACGCGATAACTGAGATCGCCGCTGGCGATGCGCTTCGACGCGCGCGAGATCCTGGTGAGCGGTCGCAGCAGGCGACCAATCAGCGGGCTGCCGATCAGAATACCCACCAGCAGCGCCGCGATGAACGTCCCCAGCAG
>JAICKD010000007.1 GCA_025928125.1 Ktedonobacterales bacterium | reverse complement strand
CGGTGGATGGCGCGGTAGCGCAGCAGATGGATGTTGGCGGGAAACTGCTTGAATTCGCGCGGCACCACGAGGTTACCGAAAACATCGTAGATCGCATAGACCGCGACTCCCTGCTCGGCCTTGCGCGCGAGATGTTCTTTGAATTCCTGGCCAGCCTCGTCATCCTTCCAGATGAAGGTTTCCATGTAGATGGTGTCGGTCGCCTCGTCAATGGCGGCAAGCATCGCATCATAGAGGTCGCGCCCGTAGGTGTAGATCTGGAAAGTGCTCCCGTCGAGAGATACCTCGGACAGTTCGCTATGCGGAAACGCCGTCGGGGCGCTCCGGCGCTTGCGCTGCCTGTCTACCAACGTGAGCGCGGCGATAGTGATCGCCTGCAATACCAGCATGACCGCAAAGGCAGCGGCGACGATACCAAGAATCAGGCGCAGGCTCGGCAAGCGAAGCCGCCATCGCTGCCCAGCCGCAGTACTCTTCAAATCTCGCATAGATGCCCTTCCCCCCGTATTCCCCATATTCCTCTACGCTGCCACTCCAGACGCGAACAGGCGCGTAGCCTCGCGCCAGGCGCGTGCATACGGAAAGCATAGAGAGTGCGGTTCGGCTTGTCCTCATGCCCAGGGTATGTCTGGCGGGGTAGTCACCGTCTCGACCAATGGGGTGGATGCGCCTCGCCTGAGGGTGAAGCAACGCGACATGCCCCAGCGATCAGGGAGCGTGGGCGCTCGGGTCGGCCTCCTGTGTCGTAGCGCCGGTTTTTTGCTCGTTCGGTCCGCGCTTCGGTGGCGGCGCAGGACGCTCCTGGCCCCAGAGCGAGACCAGCCGCGCGACGACAATCACCAGGTAAATCTGGCCGAAGAGCGCCTCCAGCATGGCGAGCGTCTGCCCCACGCTGCCCGCCGGAACGAGATTGCCATAACCGACCGTGGTGAGCGTGGAATAGCTAAAGAACAGGTAATCACTGGACGTCGCCTCTGATAGCCCCGCAAAGAACGGCGCGCCACTGACGTAGGCAATCCCCGAGTAGATGAACGAAAACGAGAACCCGATCAGCAGGTAGACACAGAGCGCGCCGAGCACCGTCTCAGTCGAAATAAACCGTTGCGCAAGTATGCGGCGCGATATGGCAATCGGTGTAATGATCAGTAACAGTCCACCCACCAGGGAGGTTTGTTGACTAAAATCGGTCGCGCTCGGCGCCAGGATGCTGACGACCGTAAAGATCGTGCTTACCAGAAGGTAGAGCGCCGCCAGCAGCCGCCAGATACGATGAGCATGTGAGGTGCGCAAGGCAAACAGGAGCGTAGCGCCCAGCAAGACGATGATGACGACTCTTCCCCAGGCGTTACCGGTGATCGCCGAGACGGCAATGTAGTCGAGGACGAGGAGAATGAGAACAAGTCCAAAGCTATCAGCAGGGCGCGCAAGCCCGTGGATTCGCTGTCCGACCTTGTGAGGCGCCTGGCCAGTTGAGCGCTCTTCCATCTCCATCTCTATCGCCGCCTCCGGCTCGCCTGCCGCATCCAGTCCCACGACGATTGCGCGCGTCATGGCACGAACGAGAACAGCCACAGGAGTAGCTGCCCCTGTGGCCGTCGCAATTCTTCCGGTATCTCCCAGCCAGGACGCGCTACTGGGCGCCGCCAGTGGCTCCAGCCTGGGGTGGCGCCTGCGTGGCCGCGGCTGGCTGGGACTCGGCGACCGCCTGCGCCTGCGCGACCTGCTCGCCGCCGCCCTGGTTCAGTGCCGCCTGGAGCTTCTCTTCGGTCTCCTTTGGCAGCGACGTCTGGAGAACGGTGCCACCATACTTGGCGACCTCAGGAAGCACTTTATCCACGGTAGCCTTGCGCACCAGCACGAAGATGGCCGAGCTATTCGGCTGTAACGTCTGGGTAAGCTGCTTGGCGAAGTTGTCGTCGATGCCGTAGTCTGCGAGCTTGCCAGAGAGCGCTCCGAGGCCCGCGCCAATGGCAAGTCCAAGGAATGGCACAAAGAACAGCAGTCCGATGAGCATTCCCCACATGCCGCCCCAGGCAGCGGCCGCGCCGGTAAGGCTGGTGTTCTGGTGGAGTTTAATCTTGCCCGACGCATCCTTCGTGACGTAACACGCATCGTCGAAGTCGATCAGATACTCCTTGTTGAGCCGTCTCAACGACGCAAGCACCTCTGCCGCCCGATACTGGTCGGGATATGCGACGACAACCAAATTGCTCATGCTGTGCTCCTCTCGCTTCACTCACTTCGCTCGTTTCTCGCCCGCCGCGGGATACGTCAGGATACGTATCAACTATCGCGGGGCTGCCGCCTGTTGTTCCGCCGCTAGCTCCGCCGCCAGCACTTCTACGTCCTCCGCCGGGATCATGCCCGCGCTAATCACCCTGCCGCGCGCATTCAGGATGGTCTCTTTCAGGTGAATGGCCCAGGTATGCTCGAGCAGGGCAACCGCCGCCGCACTATTGTTGGGTACGGACTCCGCGACATCATCGATATCCTCCGGCGTCAACAGACGGAGCATGTCGCCAGCCATCGGCCCGAACGGCTGTGCCTCCTCTTCGCTGAGATCGCTCAGCTCGCGCGCCATCACGTTTCCGGCCTCATCTTTCTGGATGAAGACGAGGTCGACGACCCGCAGGACGCCCTGATTGCGTAGCGCTCGCAGCTCCGGCAGGATCTCGCCGGTAAAGTGGTTTCCCTCGAACTCGATCACAACGTATTCCAGCGGTCCCATGGTCATATGGCGCCTCCCACGATGGACACTATCCAGCGCTGCTCAGATTTGCTTGAGCAACTCGGCTTTCTTGACCGCAAACTCCTCATCCGTCAACACGCCAGCCGCCTTCAACTCGCCCAGTTGCTTGAGCTCATCCATCACCACCTGAGGGTCTACCGCCGACTCCATTGCGGGTGGCGACTCGGGCGCGGCCTGCGGCGCTGGCGCGTACTGCTGTGGCGGTGGCGGCGCATATCGCTGCTGAGGCTGGGCGTACTGTTGCGGTGGGGGCTGCTGGGGCGCCACATACTGCTGCTGCGCCACGTCCGCCTGCTGCGGTTGCTGCTGCGGTTGTTGCTGCTGTGCCTGTTGTTGCGCCTGGAGATCGGCTATCTGCTGGTTCTGAGCATCTTCTTGCTGCTGGTCTGCGGCGGCTGCCTTTGCGTGGTGGCTGCCCACCATATAGGCCGCGCCGCCAACCGCCGCCGTCGCCAGCACCCTGCGACCCATTCGCCTTCGCATCATGTTCCTTGTCCTCCTCCATCGTTCGCCACACGCGCTGGTCTTACACGACGCGAGCGGCGTTCGCCTCGTCGAAATACTCAGAATGCGCCACGAGGCCATAGATGATCAGGATGTCAATTGCGATGACAACCGCCGCCATCCAGGGAGCCACGGGCAGATAGAAGAACCAGCGGATTGCGCTAAACGCGGCGACCAGGATGCCGACGATGCGCCCGAATGATCCGCCGCGCAGGAGATCGGCGCCCGCATAGAACGCGACCAACGCAAAGATCCCGTCGAGGATGCCCCACAGCCAGAGATAGCCGCCGAACGAGCCATACGGGCTGAACAGAATCCACGTCGCCCGCCAAAACTCCACCAGCGCAAAGGTAAGCTGGAAACCGCCGAGCAGAAACATCATGATTGCCGCGAACGTGACGAGGCCGGGACGTCGCCCTAACGCATGAGCCATTTGCGACACTTGCCTTCTCCTTCGTGTTCGTGAATGCGCTTGAGTGTGCTTCAACGTCTTTCAACCGCTCAACCAGTTGTCGTCCCAGGTCGCATAGCGACTGGCATCGAGACGACAACCTGCCGCCCGTGCCGAACGCATCTTGAGCATAGTCAACGTCCGCTTCACCCGCGCCATACGCTGGGTGAGTCCGTAAGCGCAGTTCCAGGCTATCCAAAAGCAGAGTATGCGCGGCGGCCAGTACAGCATCATCGGCGGCACACACAGCACAGAGCCACAGCTCAACGTCGGGGAAAGCGCATGCTCCCTCAGGGGCGAAGTGGTACTGATTCTGCGAACTTCATCAATGCACGATGTCATCATCGTACCCTTGGTTCGTACACTCACCCCGGCCAATCAGCGCCCAAATCCACAACCCATCGGAGGTCGTTATGCGCATCGCTCAAATCGCCCCGCTCCAGGTCGCTGTCCCTCCGCACGGGTATGGCGGCACGGAGCGTGTGGTGTATGAGCTGACGGAGGCGCTTGTCCAACTTGGTCATGAGGTGACGTTGTTTGCCAGCGGCGATTCACACACGAGCGCACGGCTCGTCGCGACGCTGGAACGGGCGATCAACTTCGATCCCGTGATGGACGCCACTGCGTACCACATCGGCATGCTCGAAGATGTCTATGGAGATGCCGAGCGCTTCGACGTGATCCATTCGCACCTGGACTACCTCACGCTGCCTTTCGCCCGCCGCAGCGCCACACCGACTGTGCTGACGCTGCACGGCGACCTTACCACGCTCAACGCCCAGCGCGCGTATCCACGCTATCCCACCGCCAACTATGTCTCGATCAGCAATGCGCAGCGCGCCAGCCTGCCCGACCTGCGCTATGTCGCCACGATTCACCACGGCGTCGATGTCGCGAGTTTCCCGTTCGTCGCCGAGCCAGGGGAGTATCTCGCCTTCGTCGGTCGCATGTCGCCAGAAAAGCGCCCGGATGTCGCCATCGAGATCGCCCTGCGCGCCGGAATCCCGCTCAAACTTGCCGCCAAGGTCGATCATCATGAGATGCCGTACTTCGATGGCGTGATCCGTCCCCTGCTCAACCACCCGTTGATCGAGTGGCTGGGCGAGGTCGATGAGGCGGCGAAGCGCGACCTGATGGCGCATGCCCTGGCGCTGCTCATGCCCATCGGCTGGCACGAACCATTCGGCATGGTCTTCATCGAGGCGCTTGCCTGCGGCACACCCGTGCTCACTTGCCCGACCGGCGCCGCGCCAGAACTGCTTGAAGACGGCGTGACGGGCTACAGCAGCATGGACAAAGAGACACTGGTGGCCGCCGCGCGCAACGTCTCGCGTATCTCACGCCGAGGGTGCCGCGCCTACGCGCTGCAACGGTTCGATACGCGCGTGATGGCGGCAAAATACCTCCACGTCTACCAGCAGGCGCTGGGCAATGAGCGCCTGCTGCTTCCGTGGGCCAGAGAACTGCCTGTGGCCGACTTAGATGACATCATTGACGCCAACGAAGCCAATGGCGCGTACGACGCGCATCACCACTGACCGGCGACGACGAAGGGCGTCTCTTCGGGCGCTGGCGCGGAGATTTTCAGCTTTGTCAGGTCGATACGCCCGCGCCCAAACGCATCGACATGCCCCCATCGTCCGGGGATATCGAGCAGCTGGATCTCGGCAATCTCGGTGGGTAGCGCGGGGTCTACCAGCAGCCGGTCGGTGACCGGTTCGAGGCCAAGTAGCACGCGGAGAATGAGCAGCGGCGCCCCCGTTGACCATGCCTGTGGGCTGCACGCGGTCGGGTATTCGACAGGGAACTGGGTGCGCTCGCGGCGATACCCTCCGAATGCCTCTGGCAGCCGCCCGCGGAAGAACTGCGCCGCCTCCAGGATGCCGTAGCCGACGCGCGCCGCCTCGTCACGGTAGCCATAGCGCCGCAGGCCCAGCGCGATGAACGAGTTGTCGAACGGCCAGACAGTGCCGACGTGGTACCCAATCGGGTTGTACGCGCCCTCACCCTCGGCCATCGTCCGTATGCCCCAGCCGGAGAAGAGCTTGTCGCTCATGAGGTGCTGAACGCAGTCCGCCGCCTTCTCATCATCGGCAATCCCGCTCCAGAGCAGATGCCCAATATTCGAGGTCAGCGAGTCCACCTGTCGCCCATCTCCGTCGATGGCGAGGGCAAAGCATTTGCGCTCAGGGATCCAGTAGTCGCGGTTGAACCGCAGCTTCAGTTCAACGGCTTCCCGGTCCAGGCGCTCGGCCAGGGTATGATCGCCCCAAATCTCGCGCGCGAGCCGGGCGCATCGCACCTTCGCGTCGTAGGCGTAGCCCTGTATCTCGCAGGTCGCGCGTGGCAGCTTGGAGAGCGTACCATCGGCGAAGACGATGGAGTTCCAGGAGTCCTTCCAGCACTGGTTTTCCAGGCCAGTTTCTTCATTGCGGCGCGCATACTCGATGTAGCCGTCCCCATTGCGGTCGCCGTAGTTGTCGATCCATTCGAGGGCCTGGCGCGCATTCGGCTCGAGTCGTCGCACCAGATCAACATCGCCGGTCCACCGCTCGTATTCGTCGAGGAGCACGAGGAAGAGCGGCGTCACGTCGGCGGAGCCATAGTAGGGTGAGTGTGGGCGTTCGAGAAACGCGGTCATCTCACCGAAGCGCTGCTCGTGCATGATCTTGCCCGGCTCTTCGTCGCGGAAGTCATCCACGCGCCGACCCTGGCGCCCGGCGAGGGTGCGCAGCGTCGACTCCGCCAGATCCGGCGCGAATGGCAGCGCCTGAAGGCTCGTCAGCACGCTATCACGCCCGAACACCGTCATGAACCAGGGCAGCCCCGCCGCTGGCAGCGCCGCGCCCGGTACGCCCATGGGAAAGAAGCGCAACGCCGCGAGGTCCACCAGGCTGCGCTTATAGGTATCGGTGAGCGTCTCCCACTCGCAGACCAGCCGCGGCGCATCGGCAAGCCAGTCATCCAGACCCTTCCGCATATCGGGCTGGGCATGTTCTTCCGCCGAGTGGTATTTGGCTGTCGGGTAGCCGATCCCCTTGAAGATCTTGCCCAGCGAGATATCCAGGCCGGTGTCCCACTGTCCGTGTGGCTCGATATGCACGTGGTAGGTCAGGGTGGGCGTATTCGTGTCGGTGTTCGCGATCTCGGCTGGGACGCTCGAGGTAATCCAGGTTTCGCGCTCGAAGGTCTCGCGCCGATAGCCGAGCACAAGGCGGCCATCGGTGACCGTGGTGTAGAATTCGCCTTTCTTCGCGAGCTTATCCTTGACCTCAAAGAGGTCCGCGAAATCCGACCCAGCCTCGATCTTCACCTCCATGTCCACGGCTTTGGCGCTGTGATTCAGGATAATCACATCCTCGTGAAATCCCTTGCCAACCGCGCGCTTGCGGATGATCGAGATATCGGCGTCCACATAGATGGTTCCGGTTCCCGGCACGAGAAAGAACTGGGCCGAGAAATACTGGAGATCGTCGGTCGAGAGCGAGTTCGGCGTCGTGCCATCGATGGTGAGACGCCAGCGCGAGAGATAGCGCGTGTCAAAGGCGAACAATCCGGTCGTGTCGGTAGGGGTCGCGGCGATATCGCCGCGCAGATCGCTGACGACGAACGTATTCCCTTCGAGGATGCTGACGGTGTTACCGGCCATAGCCTTCTCCTTGGATGTGCATTCATCCGCGATGCGGATGATCAGGGACTATCGGGAACTAACGCGGCTGAGCGCCGGGCATGCCGACGGGATCGAAGGTCACACTTCCCAATAGAGAGGTGGCGAAGCCAATATTCCCCGTGACCCTTACCAGACCCTGCAGAAACGCCGCGAGGACGTTGAGGTTGCCCTCACGATGGACGACGCGCAGAAAGTCCTGCGCGGAGCATTCCATCGTGCAGTCGGCAGGTCCATCCTCAGGCGCGTCGTGCGTGATGGTGGGCAGTCCGTTCGTGATGGTCGCGCGCCAGCTCCCCGCACCCGTGATGTTGAATACACATGTGCCAGAGACCGCCCGCAGCCGCGGCTGAACGCCGAGCGCCGCCACCTTGTCGAAAAACTCCGCTATCTCGGCGGTCGCTGGCTGTCCGCCTGTTTGTCCGGGCGCCTGTTGCGCCGATTGCATCGGTTGTCTCATATCATCACTGCTCACACTACTGCCCTCACTTTCTCGACTTCGCGACGATAGTTAAAAGA
Source organism: Ktedonobacterales bacterium (assembly GCA_025928125.1). Taxonomy (GTDB): domain Bacteria; phylum Chloroflexota; class Ktedonobacteria; order Ktedonobacterales; family JADMIN01; genus DAHUXT01. The sequence continues at coordinate 10,615 of JAICKD010000007.1, read as the reverse complement.
CCCGCTTCCCCGGTGGCATGGCGAGGCAGCGGATGTGAATACACTCCACCGCTTTCCCGTCAGTGTAGGGCGCGGACGTAGTTGATTCGCCCGGCGCAGGGGGCATCTTTGGGGCCAGTCTTGGCGCCCACCCGGCGGGTAGTGGTTCTCTGGCCTTGGGGTGAGCGCCCCTCCAAGAAAGCACCCTGACACGGGTCATGCGCCGCGCGAGCGATGCCTGCGTCAGAAGAGCGGGCCAGCGAACCGCAAGGAACCCGCACTGACCCTGAGGCTAGGTGTCAACCGCCATCTGGACGAGCGCTGAACTAGCCTGTGAAATGCTCCTTGCGCATGGGGCAGCGGCTCATGCCGTCGCTTATAGTAGAAGCACTGAATTTACCTGCCCTGCCAGAGCGGCGCCAGAGCAATACCAGAGCGCTAGCAGACACCGATGAGGGTCTCCGCGGCGCGGCGCCCTCCCCTGAAGGAGACGATCATGTCCGAAGCACGCATGGAGCCAGATGCCAAACGGTCGAACACACCCACCGCCACAACGTCACGATCGTCCGCCGATAGCGCGCTTGTTCCGGCGCAGCAGACAGATGCCGTCCAGCTGGATACCGGCCAGGGGAAAACGGTCATCTCCGATAGCGTGGTCGCGAAGATCGTCGCGGCGGCCGCCCGTGAGATCGATGGGGTGCATGACCTTGTCCCCATGGGCGCGGGAGCCACCATCGCTGGCTTCGCCGGGCGTCTTGCCCGGTCCGACCAGCGGACCACAGGGGTGAGCGTTGAGGTCGGGCAGCGCGAGGCCGCGGTAGACCTGAATATGACGGTTGACTATGGCATCAACATCCCACAGGTCGCCGAGGCGGTGCGCCAGAACATCGTGGAGCGCGTGCGCGGCATGACCGGCCTCACCGTCAAAGAAGTGAACATCAACGCGGCTGACCTCTATTTCGCTCAGGAGTCTGAGGCGCCGCGCGTGCAGTAGCGCGATGGCGCGGGAACGGAGGAGCGCATGCCACACGCCACCGTCACGCGGCCAGCGGCGCGCCCTACGGCATCCGCATCCGTATCGGCAGCCGCGCCACGCGAGACCGCGATCGCGGCAGAAGAAGGCCCGGCGAACCACGTGAGTGACTTCACCATTGCCACCGCCGCCGCAGAGGCTATCCGCGCGGCGCCTGGGGTCGTGAATATCAGCCCAGGCGTCCCCGCACTGGTGGCGACCTATGGCGCGGGGAAGCGGGTGGCCGGTATCGTCGTGCGCCACCTCACCCCGGACCAGCTCGCGCTCGAGGCCCATGTGGTCTTGAGTGAGGCCTACTGCCATGAGATGTCAGCAGCCGCTGCCACGGATTCGGCCAGGCACGGGACGGAGGGAGGGAGCGTCCTGGGAGATATCGCCGACCGTATCCGTGAGGCGGCGCATGGTGGCCTGCGGGATACGATCTCGTCGCCACTCGCGCGGGTTGACGTGTACATCGACGATCTGCGCTGAGAATCGCGCGGATGCCTGCGATGGCGCGCCGGAGGCTGGAGGTTAGACACATGAATATCTTCAACCGCATCGTCATGCTCGTGCTGGCCATCATCCTGTTGGCATTCGGCGCCACGACCTTCCTCCTGCTCACCGGCATTATCGTACCCGAGAACGAGTATCTGCGCGCCATCCTCGCGCTCTACAACGCATGGCGGGCGGTCGCGCTGTTGCGCGGGGCGACGACGAACCTTGCCGTCCTCATCGCGCTGCTGCTGGCGATTGTCGGGCTGGTGCTGGTCATCCTGGAGCTATTGCCAATTGGCCGGTTGTTCCGGCGACAGCGCGAACCGAAGCAGTATGTCGTCCGCCAGGACAGTCTGGGACAGGTGACGCTTGGCCGCTCGATGGTGCGCGATCTCGTGCGGCACGTGGCGGAAGATGTGCCGGGGGTGGTGCATGCCGACGAGCCTGAGGTGAAGGACGGCGCCGATGGCCTCCGTATCTCGACGCGCGCCTCGCTGGCCTGGGACGCCGATGCGCCCACCGTCGGGCAACAGCTTCAGGAGCGCGTCAAAGACTCCGTGCAGACGCAGCTCGGGCTACCGGTCGCCGAAGTGCATGTGACGGCCCAAACCACCCCGGTAGTCAAAGACCAGCGCCGCCGCACGCCGCGCGTGGCGTAGCCTCGGACAAATACGCAGACGAGAGAGGCCGACAGGTTCAGGAGGGATAGCAACACCATGACATCAGCACAAACACGCGGTCTCTTGATCGGTCTGGCGCTCGGGGTCGTCTGGGCGTGGCTGGGATTCGGCGCCATGGTGCTCACCGGCGTCCTCGCCCTCGTCGGCTGGCTAATTGGTACGGCGGTCAACAGCCTCAGCGCGGGCAACATCAATCTCGCCGATCTCTGGAGTGACTTGCAGGGGCGGCGCTCGCAGTCCTGAACCGCTACACGCACATGACGGGGGAGCCAGATGGCGGGTGAGCAGGGTACGGATAAGACCGCCGACGAGACACCCGATAAGACACCCACCATTGAGCGCACACCAGGCGACATTGTCCGTGACCATCTCGCCAACAAGCGCACCATGCTCGCCTGGGCGCGCACCGGCATCGCGGTGATGGCGCTGGGATTCGTGGTAGCGCGGTTTGGTCTGCTGCTGCGCGAGCTGCGATTGACGCTGCCACGCAATCTCCCCGAGGGCGTCTCGACCGTATTCGGGACGGCGCTAGTCGTGATAGGCGGCATCCTGGTCCTCCTTGCTGGGTTGGACTACCTCCGCACCGGGCAGGCTATCGACCAGCATATGTATCGCTGGTCTCCCGCTCTGGAATTTACCCTGAGCCTGCTGCTGGTGCTGGCGGCCATTGTGCTGGCGGTCTATCTCATACTGACCAGTTGAGGTCGGAGCGGCGGCCATACGGACTGCCCGTCAGGTGAGCTACACGCTCTCCCCGCGACGGATGGCGACACTAGCTGGTGAAACCGGCCCGCGATACGTGGCGGCGGGAATGATGGCAACCTACACTCCCTCACAGCGAGCGCGGACCTTTTTACACGAGACAGACCCAAGACAGACCGATAGAAGCGCGCCCTGGTGGCTGTGTCAGGTCGGGAAGGAGTGTTGTCCATGTTTGCCCGGTTGCACGATTGGGCGCGTTTCGGTGGTTGGCGGACGGTACGGCTGTCACGTCGGCAAGGGTATCTCATTGCACTGGCAGGGCTGCTGGCCGCAGTCTGCCTGCTGGGCGCGTGCGCCGTCAGCGCAACGGGCGGCGGCGGAGCGAACGTAGAGGCCAGTGTGCGCCCGCTCTCTTCGCAGGCGCAGTCGGCAACGACACGGCTGGCAGACGCAGCGTCTACACCACTGGCAGCGGCGACGGCAACCACGGAGCCAACAGCGACAGCGCGACCAACCAACACACCGCGAGCAACCGTCACACCACAACCAACCGCCACACCGCAACCGACGGCAACCCCTCAGTCAACCGCCACACCGCAAGCCACGGCGACCCCCAATGCGAGCGGAGTCATATTCTTCACCGGCAACACCAATTCTGACGCGGGCTTCGCCTTCCTGAGTATCATCGTCCTGCTGCTCTGCTTCGCGGTGATCGGGCTCATCGTCTGGCTGGTCGCGCGGAACTCCGCGGCCAAGCATGCCGCCCAAGAGCATGGGGCCACTCCCGCGATGGCAGGGCCTGGGATGACACCTGGGATGACGCCTGGCCAGACCCCTCCACCTGGCCCACCGGGTACGCAGAGCGAATGGGAGCAGACCGAGCGCTATCGCACAGAGACGCCAGGAATGCCCAACACCTATCCTCAGGGGCCGCAAATGCCGCCGCCCGGCGCGCCGCCACCATATCAGAGTGGACAGCCCTATCAAGGCGGGCAGCCCTACCAACAAGGCGGGCAACCACCCTACCAAGGTGGACAAATGCCCGAACAGCCCAACCAGTATCAGCAGCGGGAGCCGTACGAGCCGTATGAGCGCGAGCAGCGGGACGAATACTAGCGCCTGAGGCCCAATCACTCATGCCGAACGGGGGCAAAGCCACATGCTGTACTGACCGTATCCTTCGGCACGTGGTCTGTCGTTGTGGCGCGGCCAGCATGAGCAGTGGAGTTCGCCAGCATGCATGTCACCGTACGAGGCGCGCTCAGTCGCATCGAACAGGCAACACCGGGGATTCAGGTTGCCCGGGGCTATCGGCGACGGTGGCTGCGGGCCGATCTGATCGCAGGCGTCACCATCGTCGCGATTCTGATTCCGCAGGGAATCGCCTATAGCGAGTTGGCTGGCGCCGCCCCGGTGGCAGGCCTCTACACCGCGTTCGCCGCCATGATCGCCTATGCGTTCTTCGCCAGCTCGCCGCAACTCATGGTTGGCCCAGAATCGGGGAATGCCATCCTGGTCGCGGCCACGCTTGCGCCGTTGGTCGCTGGGAATCCAGCGCGCTATGTGGCGCTGGCGGCGATGCTCGCACTGATGGTGGGTGCGCTGCTGCTCATCGGCGGAATCGCCCGGCTCGCGTTCGTCGCCAATTTCCTGTCCAGGCCGATCCTCATCGGCTACATCAATGGCGCCTCGCTGATCATCATCGCAAGCCAGTCGGGCAAGCTCTTCGGCATCAAGCTGACAAGCCAGAATTTCTTCCCGGCGTTGTGGGACCTGATCACACACCTCAATCAGGCGCGGTGGCTAACCTTCGGAATTGGGGTCGTCTTGATCGCGCTCATCGCCGCGCTCCGGCGTTACGTGCCGAGGGCGCCATCCGCGCTCATCGCGGTGATCCTGGCGACGGCCGCCTCAACCGTCTTCCAACTGGATGCGCATGGCGTGACCGTGCTTGGCCCCATCTCCGCCGGGCTGCCGATTCCCAGTATTCCGGCGATAAGCTTTGGTGATATCGGGCTGCTCCTGCCAGGGGCATTCGGGTTGGCGCTCCTCACTTTCGCCGATACGATTCTGACCGGACGGGCATTCGCCGCCAAGAACGGCTACGAACTGGATGCTGGCCACGAGTTGATCGCGATTGGCGCCGCCAACATCAGCGTGGGCTTCTTTCAGGGATTCACCAGCTCTGCCAGCCAGTCGCGGACGGCGGTCAACGATCAGGCGGGCGGCAAGACCCAGCTGACGGGCATCGTCGCGGCGATCCTGGTTGCGGTCTTCCTGCTGTTTCTCTCGCCGCTGCTGCGGAATCTGCCGCAGGTGGCGCTGGCGGCGATTATCCTGGTCGCTGCCGTCAGCCTGATCGACATGGCGTCGATACGGCGGCTGCACCGCATCCGGTCCATCGAGGCGTATCTGGCGCTGGCAACGATGGTTGGCGTGCTGGTCATGGGCATCCTTCCTGGCCTCGCGGCAGCGGTCATCCTCGACCTGCTCGTCGTCATCTGGATGCTCGCGCGCCCGCATGATACGGTGCTAGGCGTCTTCAAGGGAATCGACGGCTACCACGGCATCAGCCCGGATTCCAACAACCAGACTGAGCCAGGGCTGATCGCGTACCGGTTCGACGCGCCCCTGTTCTTTGGCAACGCCGACTACTTTCTGCATCAGGTGCGGTCGCTGACGCATGCGCCCGACCCGCCGCTACGGTGGTTTCTGCTCGACGCGGAAGGCATCCATACGCTCGACACCACAGCGGCGGAGATGCTCAGGACGCTCATTCTCGAGCTGCGCCAGCAGGGCATTGTCTTCGCCATGGCCCGGGCAAATACCGCGCTCAGAAATATGCTCGCCAGCAACGGACTGATCAGCCTGATCGGCCCCGAGCATTTTTATCCGACCGTTACGACGGGTGTCCGGGCGTACCGCGAGCGTTTTGCCAACCAGGAGCGAGCGGAAACTGAACCGATGATGGAGCGCGCGGACGATTGAGATGCGCTGGCGGCTGGCGGCTGGCGGCTGGCGGCTGAAGCCGCGCCTATGGGCTACGCCGCAAAGCCCGCCTGCGCGGGCTCCCAGAGGCATTACGTATGACGCAGTGATTACCCGAACAACACATGAGATATATTTCGCCGCTGGAAGTCGACGGACACGTCTCCTCCCAGTCCCACGAATAGCACGCTACTCCTTTTGCGGTAGACGCAACCTCGCCATAGGTTCTCACCCTGCGTACGTGGCGCTCAGAAGATCCTTCGATTACGCTTCCGGTGGCTATGCCATAAGACCAACAGAGAACACACGAGTACACGAGAGGGGAAAGAGACCATGTTTCGTGGACGCAGAGAAGAACGCCGCGATGAGCGCGCGACCTTTGGGCGCGGTGGCAACGCGATACGCTATCAGATGCGCCAGCGCCTCGTCTCCATCGGCGATGACTACAACATCGAGAATGATCACGGCGAGCGCGCGTTCAAGGTGGATGGCAAGGCGCTTCGCGTTCGGAACACACTCATCTTCGAGGATCCGCAGGGCCGCGAGCTGTGCAAGATTCAGGAACGGATGTTGCGTGTGAAAGACACGATGGAGATCGAGGGACCGAACGGCGAGCAGTTGGCTGTGGTCAAGAAGGCGCTTATCACGCCGATCCGCGACCGCTGGACGGTCAAGATTGGCAACGGCCCCGACATGGAGATCCAGGGCAACATCGTCGATCACGAGTATCAATTTGAGGTGGGCGGCCACAAGATCGCCGAGGTGTCGAAGAAGTGGTTCCGGGTGGCCGATACCTATGGTGTCGAGATCGAGCCTGGTCAGAATGACGTGGTCATCCTGGCAGCGACGGCGGCGCTGGACATGATGGCGCATCCCGACCGCTGATGCGCTTTGCCGCTGTGCTACCCGCTCCAGCGCAATCCCGCCCTCTTCTAGCGAGTCTGACAACATGAGAGGGCGGGTATCGTAACGACCCCGGTGGCAGCGTGAAGGGGTAGCCGTGTGGGAAGCGTCCTTGTCCAACTGATTCCTCTCGTCATTGGCAGCGTGATGATGCCAACGTGGGTTCTGCTCGTCCTCATGTTGCTCAGAAAAGGGCGCGGGCCAGTCGAGGCCATCGCGTTTGTCTCCGGCATCGTCGTCGTGAAGCTCTTGCAAGGGCTTATCTTCGGGACCATTTTCGGCGCGTATGATGTGAACCATCATCGGAGCGAGATCGAGGCGATCATTGTCGCGACGCTGCTGATAGTCGTCGGGCTGCTGATGTGGATGGCGGCGCTAAAGCTGTTCATTCAAGGCGATGACCCCGATGGCCCACCGCCCGCGTGGACCAGGATGATCAGCGCGATCACACCCCTCAAAGCATTTGGTCTGGGAACGGCGCTCGTGACCACGTCGTCGCGCTCATGGCTTTTCACCCTGGCGGCTATCGGCATCATCACCCGGGCGGATCTGGGTCCGGCGCTGAGTATCCTGGCCTTCCTGATCTACATCGTGGGGACGATATTGCTGGTCGTGACACCCATCTTCCTCTCGGTCCAATCGGCGAGGCAGTTCAACGCCGCGGCCTACTGGCTGCAGAAACATGAGCGCGTCGTCATGATCGTGGCATCCCTCGCCGTGGGCGCCTTCTTCATCTGGAACGGCGCCAGCAACCTCCTGGCATTGGGATAGCGCGCTCATGTCACGCGCCAATGCCGCTCCACTGCTGGTATGCCCGCTCTCGCCGCACTGTTCTCCATTGGCGGTCGCCTCATACCGTTACGGTAGCCATAGCAGCCTCTCGACATATCATGCGAGCCGCTTGTGAACGGTTCGTGAGCGACTGCGCGTGTATCAGGTAGGCGCGGGATGCTATGATAACCTGGACCGCGCGACGAGTGGACGCGCGCGAGAAAAACCGCCTGACGACATCAACACCAATGGAGATACTCATGGCTGCCTATGACGCCGCGAACCTGCCCGCCGACGCTGTTCTTGGGAAAATTGGACTGCCCGCGCCGATCCGCGACCTGGCGGCGCAACGCTGGGATGCCATCATCGTCGGCGCGGGCCACAACGGGCTGACCTGCGCGGCTTACCTCGCGCGCGGGGGCAAGCGGGTGCTCGTGCTCGAGGCGCGCGAACGGGTCGGCGGCGCCTGCACGCTGGAGGAGCTATGGGAGAACCGGGGCGGCGTCAAGATGTCGCCCTGCGCCTATCTCGTCGGCCTGCTGCATCCGCTCGTGGTCGATGAACTGAAGCTGCGCGAGCACGGTTTCTCCTGGACGCCTGCCACCAACGGCCTCTTCGTGCCATTCGACGATGGCAGCAGCGTCCAGCTTTGGGAGGATGACGCCGCCTGCGAGGAGGAGATTCGCCGCTTCTCGCCGCGCGACGTGAAGGGCTGGCGGGCGATGCAGAGTGTGATGTCGCGGCTGCGCGACGCCGTACGCCCGGCCAATGAGCATGACGCCTGGCTGGGCGAGCCGCCGACTCGCGAGCAACTCGAGGACCGCATCGGCCACGACGAGGAGTTGCGCGGGCTGCTCTTCGATTGGAGCATCGCCGAGTACGTCGAGCGCTATCTCGAAGACGAGCGACTACAGCTTGCCTACTACGGTCAGGGTATCATCGGCACGCACGCCTCGCCGTTCGATAAGGGTACCGCCTTCATCCACTTCCATCACTCGTCCGGGCGGCTGGATGGCTACACCGGCGTCTGGGGCTACGTGACCGGCGGGATGGGCCGTGTCTCGTTCATCCTCTGCGACATCGCCCGCGAGCTTGGGGCCACCGTCGCGGCGGGCGTTCCGGTGGCGCGGATTCTCCCTGGCGAGGGCGTGCAGCTGGACGATGGCACGATGATTCACGCGCCCGTCGTCATCAGCAACGCCGACCCACGGGTGACGCTGCGGCTGCTGGGCGAGCAGGCGGATGGCGCGTGGCGGCAGCAGGTGGAGTCCGTGCCGATTCAGGGCTGCACAGTCAAGTTCAATATGCTGCTGAAAGAGTTGCCCAACTTCACCGCCCGCCCCGGGACGAACGAGCCGCACCACGCCGGGCAGATCAACACGCCGCTCTCGAAGCAGCAGTGGCGCGATGGCTACGCGGCGATGGAACGCGGCGAGCTACCCGAGCAACTCTGGACAGAACTCTACTTCCAGACGGTACACGATCCCTCGGTCGCGCCCGAAGGCATGCACACGATGAGCGTCTTCTCGCAGTACGTGCCATACGAGTTCGCCAGCGGGACGTGGGAGTCTCGCCGCGAAGAGGTGAAGCGGCTTGGCATCGCCTCGATTGGTCGCTACGTCAGCAACTTCCCCGACGCGGTGGTGGAGGTCGATGTGCTTGGCCCGCCAGACATCGAGCGTGAGGTGGGGCTGACCGGCGGCCATATCTTCCAGGGCGACTGCCTGCCGCAGTACATGTGGGACCAGCGGCTACGCTATCGCACGCCGATGGAGGGCGTCTACCTCTGCGGCGCCTGCACCCACCCCGGCGGCAGCGTGATCGCGGCCAACGGGCGCAACGCGGCGATGGCGGTGCTGCGCGAGACGGGCGAGAAATAGAACCATGACGCTCAGTTACAGTACCATCTGCGAGCGACTGCGGGCGCACGCGAAATATACCCCTGAAGCCGACTTTGGGGAAGGTCATTTAGAGTACCCACCTGCCTCCGAGCTTTCGGTCCAGGTGTGTGAAGCGAAACTGGGATTCAAATTGCCGCCGATGCTGTGTGAAATCTACAAGGCCGTTGCCAACGGTGGCAACTTCTGGCCAGGATACGATTTTGCCACCACAGACGACCTCGTCGAGCAACATAACAGCTTTCTTCGTTACAGTGTATCCTCACACAATCAAAGCCGCCTGTTCGATGATGCGACTATCGAGGCATTACGCACCCATCCCGGCGCATATGTGTGTCCCGAATATCTACCGGATGGCTGTCTACGACTTGTGCATACCGGCTGCAATGTTTGGGCCAACCTGGAAGGTTCTACAGGGCGCCTTTATCTCAATGATGAGGTTCCCGAGGATGCAACGGGCTACAGCTTTGGCGCAGATTCGCTTGAGGAATGGCTGGAACGCAGGTTGTCGGTTCCATCGTCCCGGAGCAACGAGGGCCGCTACCAGCCGCATTACCCATTAATCACTGAATTGGCCAACGGTAATGGAGAAGGCGAAACGCAAGCCGAGAAACAAGAGGTCGGCGATGGGATGTCGACGCCACATCATCACAGGTACAGAGATGGGATGGCTGATTTTCGTAATCAGCTGCTCACAGGGCTGGAAAAGGCACGGATAGAAATCACCCAGCAGATTTACGGAGTAGACGCCATGCAACGTAGCATTACAGAGAGTGATTGGCCAACTTCTTCTAAGCGTGATTGGTTGTTCGACCTGAGTTTGACGATGCGTGAACTGGCAGAGTCTGAAGCTCAGCTTGACCACTCGATAGCAGCACCCTGGCTGTTCCGGTCGTGAGATCGCAGTATTCGAGCAATCACAGCGAAGTGAAAGAGTAAATTCAATGCCCATTCAGACGCGCGCGGCGGTGCTGCGCAACTATGATTCGCCGCTGAGTGTGGAAGAGATTGCGCTGGACGACCCAGAGCCGGGAGAGGTGGTCGTGCGGCTGGCGGCGTGTGGCGTCTGCCACTCCGACCTGCACATGGTCAGCCCCATCTTCAAGGAGGCGCTGCCCGCCGTGCTCGGTCACGAGGGCGCGGGCATCGTCGAGCGCGTTGGCCCGCAGGTGACGAGCGTCGCG
>JAICKD010000756.1 GCA_025928125.1 Ktedonobacterales bacterium | reverse complement strand
TGAGGTGGCGCACCACTTTGGCATCGACCACGATCAGATGCCCGACTGGCTCAAATAGCGGAATGATCCGCTCTCTGCCGCTCACCTGCTCCAGCCTTCCCTGTCGGGGACACGTACTCCTTGCTACGCAGGTTGCGAACGGAGTACATGGAAGGATATAGTGTACCCCACACGTCTTGCTCGGTTGGTAAGTCGAAGCGGCGCCACTGCAATGCCCAGTAGGACAGAATGTCAGGAAATTGCCGTCTTCAATGGCTTCGCTGCTGGCGTATGGCGACCATTTTTTTGTTCATATGGCAATGCAGCAAGAAAGCAGATGTATACCATGGAGACATCCAGCCTCCCCTCACAGCGTATCCTCGTGATAGATGACGATCCAACACTGCTTGCCGCAGTGTCGGAAGGGCTGGATATTCTCGGCGGATGCACAGTATTCATGGCGCGTGATGGTATCAGCGGTCTGGAAACCTTCTTCGCCACGCGGCCAGACTGCGTCGTCGTGGATGTGCGCATGCCCGGAATTGATGGCTATCAGTTCGTGCGAGCGCTACGTGGTGATCCGACGACCGCCGAAACACCTGTTGTCATCCTGAGCGCCCTTGTCCAGGATCAGGAACAACTTGCGGGCCTGCTCACTGGCGCCGATATCTACCTCATCAAACCAGTGCGGATCGTTGATCTGATCCAGGCAATTCACCATGCGGTTACTCGCACCTCAGAGAACCGACGACAGCAGCTTCGTGGCTTGTTCGGAGATACGGCGAGCAGAGTCGACGCTAAAGGATAGACGAGGATTGGTGCTATGGGAACGCAACGGGACTTTACTTTCTTGCAGCGGCTCGCCCAGCGTTTGTTCACTCCGACCCCACACTATATGCTCATCGTCGATCCCGATCTCAGTGGCGCGCAACGGCTTGCGAGCGGGCTGGGGCGCAGGCACAGCGTCGCTGTGGTCGGCTCTGCGCAGGAGGCCCTGCATGCTATAGCGATGCGGGCGCCCTATATCCTCGTGACTGAACTGGACCTGCCCGACGCCTCCGGGCTGGAACTACTCGCGGCGGTGCGCGCTCGCCCGGCCACGCGCAATGCGGTGCTTGTAGCGGTTACAGGCCGCACAGCCGTACGGGACAAGATCGCTGTTTTCCAGGCGGGCGCCGATGATTGTCTGGTCAAACCACTTGATCCACAGACGTTCGCGGAGCACATCGAGCATCTGAGCAACTTTCGCCGGGCGCTGGGGGACACCGGCGACTAAATGATGAAGTGACTAAGCGACTAAGTCTGGCCGGTCGTCCGGTAAACTTGGCCAGACGCGCCTCTCTTTCGGAAGCTAGAGCGGTGGGGGAAGAGCAGCGGGAGGGGAACTGTGACCCGATGCCAAATGCACACCACAAAAGTATAGGCGGAATCCGCGCGCCAGAACAGCGGCTCCCCGGGCTGCTTTCACGTGCTTCCCGGCGAGTGCGAGGGGCAATCCAGCATCTCTTCAGCGCACCCTTCGCTCGCGACCCAGAACTGGCCACACTGCCGCTGGAACAGCGTGAGCGGTTGCGCCGTGGCGCTCTCCTCCGGCTCATCATTGTCTGCCTGCTGACGATGCAGGTGGTAGTCGGGATTCCCGTGGCGATCGTGAGCGGATCACCGCCGCTAGACCTCGCCTTGCAGTGCGCTGTTGTGGTTTTTGGCGCCGTCTGCCTTGCGCTCAATGCCGCTGGCCGGACGACGCTCGCCGCGGCGCTCTACATCTATCCCCCAATGGCCGCCATGATGAGTGTCATCCTGCAAAACCCCGGCGGGCTGGACTTTCGCGCGCTGATCTTTTACAACACACCTGTCGTCTTCATCCTGGTCACTGGTCTGTTGCTCCCAAGCTCCTTCATCTGGCTAACGCTTGCTCTGGCCCTGGGCGTCGATGTGTGGGGTGTCTCGACCCTGGCCGTTGCCCCGGCAATCGCCACGATGGCAACCGGCGAGCCGGTGCGTCCGCTGGTAGGCGCGGTTCTCGCCGTTTCATACATTCTTACGGCGATCCTCACGCTTGTCTTTGCCCGGAGCGCGCTTGCGGGGATCGATGCCGTAGGGCGCGCCTTCGAGCGCGAGCGGGAGATGACCCAGCTCAAGGACCAGTTCATCATCGACGCGAATCATGAGCTACGCACGCCGATTATGGCG
>JAICKD010000145.1 GCA_025928125.1 Ktedonobacterales bacterium | reverse complement strand
GGTGCTACAGGCGCGGGTGCTGCGCCGCCAGTTGCGTATCGGCCAGTATCTCTTCTCGCGCTTCCTCGATCTGCTCGCGGGCTACGGCTACCGTCCGTGGCGCAGTCTGGTCGCCTACCTGCTGGTCATCGTGGGCTTCGCGCTCACCTTCTTCATCCAGGGGTCGATCAGCGGGCCGCACCTCGCCTGGAATGAGGCGCTCATCATCAGCCTGACAGCCTTCCATGGCCGCGGCTTCTTCCCCGAGCAGTTTCGGCCCGGCGATCCGCAGTCGGCCATCGCGGCGATAGAGGCGGTCATCGGCCTGCTGATCGAGATCTGCTTCATCGCGACGTTCACCCAGCGCTTCCTCGGCGGCAAGTAGATAAGTTTTGCGGCGCATACTCATAGAGCAGACCATCATGGCAGAACTTAGCGCATGGTAGAATGAGGTGCGGATGCGTTATCGCTTGCACGATGAAGCGACGAATACGAAACGAATACGAGGAGTACGAAGTATGGCCCAGTCATCAGGCGCGGGCGAGATTTATCCCGGTGTGACAGTAGACCCACATATTGTGCATGGGAAGCCGGTTTTTACCGGTACGCGCATACTCATAGCGCCCGTGCTGGGGGCTTTGGCCGCTGGCGATAGCATGGAGACGGTCTGCGACGCTTATGGGCTGACACCGGAGCAGGTACAGGCTGGTATCGGCTACGCGGCGAGCCTGGTTGCGCACGAGCAGGTGTACGTCATCGCCAATGCTTAATGTTTCGGGTGGCCATATCGGCTCGGCGAATGCTGGTGGCTGGTATTTTCTGGTAGATGAAAATCTTCCTCGACTTCTTGCACCACAACTCCGTGCTGCTGGCTATCAGGCTGAGGATGTTCGTGATGTCGGGCTAGGAACGCACCCTGATGCCGACGTCTGGCGCTACGCGCAGAGCCATGCACGCACGCTAATCACCCAGGACAGTGACTTTGCCGATATCCGGGCCTACCCAGCGCCCCACGAGGGTATCGTGATCGCCGATCTCCCCGACCGACTCGCCATCGCAACGAAGATGCAGGTCATCCTTGATGGTCTGAATTCCCTAGTCGGGCAGTCGTTCGCGGACGCGGTAATAACGATCTCGCCGGGACGTGCGCGAGTTCGACGATGAGCGACCAGCGAATCTGGTGCGCGTCACCCATATCGCGAAACACTTTTAGTTGTTGGCAACATGCCAACAACTCCGTGGGGCCTTCATCTTGGTTGCATTTCTTCATGTCCCTCCCCGCACGGAGGGGTACACCAGGGAGGGAGCGACTGCTAAACGTTAGTGGCTGCGGTTCGAGGTATGCGGGTGCTTGCCGAGATCGTGCCAGTCCTTCTCGTCGACATCCAGCCCGAAGTGTTTCGCCGCCTTCTTGATATTGCGGAAGGCGAGATCGCGGTCCTCGTCGGAGACGCCATCCACCTGATCGAAGCGAGCCAGCGCGTTCTGCACGTGCGATTTGTCCGTCAGCGGCTCTTTGCGCTGTTTCGGGAAGGCATAGGCGCTATCGGGCAATTTTTCGCGGTCATGCGTGCTCAGGTCGCCGTGTTCAGTCGTCGGCTTCCATGTCGTATGTTCCGATGCCATCGTTCAACTCCTTAGACTGATGGGACGCGTTCATCGCATCCACCACCAAGGGGCTGCATAAGGTATGCCAGCAGACATCTCGAAGTTACCGCTCCCAGATTCTGTTATGGACACGGCCTGGAGAAAGCAACCGCCGCTATATCGCCAATAGATGGCAGGCGATCAAGACGAAGGTATTGGTAAGCAGTGGTTGAGGACACAGGAATACCTCACGCTTCTTGCGATTTTCCGCTCTCACATCAACGCCATTCTTATAGAGTAACGTATGCAGCACTTTGGCCACTGGGATGGTTATCGTGGACTTGTTGCCAGTAAAGATAAGGCGCTGCGTCGTGACAATGAGATTCCCTCGATCAATCTGCGTCAAGTGTTCTGAGCGGATTGTTTGGCCCTGGTACGATCCAACTCGAAATCTAAAGCCGTGTCCCATAGGAACACTAATACCGCTGGAGCCGCCTACATGCTTAGTGGTTGTCCGATCTTCTGATAAAGTCGCGGATGTCGTAAATAAGACCGTCTCACCTTTGTGCGTGATAACACCCGCAGCCACAGGAGGATAGGTTCCTGCTTGCACATGAGCAATGACTTCAGCAGGGTCAATTCCACCATACTGGGCGAGATATTCCTTACGATCACGTTCAGCTTGCTTCGCTGCCTGCTGTTGCGCCTGAAGTGCTCGTCGCTGCTGTTCTTCAGCCTGCTTTGCCGCTTGTTGCTGTGCTTGTATTGCTCGTTGCTGTTGTTCTTCTGTATCAACCAACGATTGGATGTCGCTCAACAACTGAACTAGTTGCTCTTGCAGCCTTGCTACCACATCAAGCGTGCCAGCTACCTGTTCAGTATAGTACAGAACTCCTTCTGGATTGGTGTAGGCGCGTGCGGCTTGTATTCCTCCTGCTATTTGCGCCCGCGAGCCCTCGGCCGCGTTAATGACCTGCTGCAATTGCGCTGAAATAGTATCTGGTATTGAGATATTGCGAGCTTGTTTCTGCTGATTGCCATACTCTTGGAGTGAGGCACCCACCTTAGCCGTTTCGTTGGCAACTATCGCCGCAAATTGGGCGGTAGACTCAAGGTTCGGGAATTGTGGCTGTTGACGCGTAAACTGAATATATCCCTTCGCTTTCTCTAAGTTGTTCTTTACATCAGTTAGGCTTTTCTGAATTGATGTGCTGGTATACTGTGCCACCTAGTCCCTCCTAACGATGCAGCGCGTACTATTCGTGCGTCACAGTATACACCTTTTGGTAGCATTCTGGACATGCATATTCATTTGACTATGTCTGAAATCAGATATATTCCTATGCACCGTACGAGCCTGGTCTAGAACAGGAATAGAACAAGCACCGACGCCGCCGGGATGAGGATGAGCGCCAGCCAGTCCAGCAGGCGCAGCCGCCCCTCGTGGAGCAGCGTCGCCTCGCCAGTGACGCCGTAGCCGCGCGCCTCGATGGCCATCGAGAGATCCTCGGCGCGGCGCAGCGCCCCTTGCAGCATCGGTACCAGCAGCGAGCTGGCGCCACGAATCCGCGCGCCCGCCGAGCCGGTGGTGAAGTTGGCCCCGCGCGAGACCTGCGCCTTGATAAGCTGCTCGGTCTCCTCCACGAGCACCGGGATAAACCGCAACGCCACCAGCGTCATCAGCCCGAACTCATCCGCCGGAACGCGGAAGCGGCGCAGTGGCCGGAGTAGCACGACGATGCCCTCCGCCAGCGCGACCGGGCTGGTAGTCATCGTCAGAATCATTGAGCCGAGGAAGAGCAGCAGGAAGATAGCCCCCAGTGAAATGACAAACCAGATGCCGTCGTAGGTCACGACAATAGGGCCAACCGAGAATCCCAGCACGTCCCACGGCCCGAAGGTATGCCATGTGTCGCCGGGCGTGAACATCAGCGTGAAGGGAATCCCCAGCGCCAGCAACACCAGCAGCAGTCGCATGCGCCGCCAGATGTAGCCGAACGGCACGCGGCCCACCAGGATCGCCAGCGCCAGCAGCCCGAAGGAGAGCAGGTAGACCCCGAAGTGGAAGTCATTGTGGTTAGCGGCGAAGAAGATGAGCGCGAACCAGCAGAGCAGCAGCAGCTTCGTGCGGGCGCGTAGCTCGTGGATAGGCGAGGTTCCGGCGATGTAGATGCCAACCGGCAGATTATCGAGCATCGTCGCCTCGCCCTTCGAGCGCCCTCAGCAGCGCGGTCGTGGTGGCGTCCAGCGTCGTAGCCTCGGACGGCACGGCCAGCCCGCGCTCGCGCGCCAACGCGCCTACCAGCGCCAGGGGTGGCGGCAGCAGCCCCGCCGCGATGATCGCCTCGGTGTCGCCGAATACCTGTTCCGGCGCACCAGCAAGCCGTAGCTCACCCTCGGCCAGCACGAAGATCTGGTCGGCCAGCTCGGCGACCTCGCTCATATCGTGCGAGACCAGTACCAGGGTCAGGCCGTTCTCTCGGCGCAACGCCCGCAATTGAGTATACAGTTCGGCGCGCGCCTCGGCATCCAGCCCCGCGCTCGGCTCATCCAGCACTAACGTGCGCGGGCGCATCGCCAGCACGCCTGCCAGCGCCACCCGCCGCCGCTGCCCGCCACTGAGCGCGAACGGCGAGCGCGCCAGCAGCGTATCATCGTGGCCCAGCGCCACGGCATCCAGCGCCCACGCGACCCGCGCCCGTGCCGCCGAAGGAGATAGGCCAAGCTGGCGCGGCCCAAACGCGACGTCATCGTAGACCGTCGCGGCGAAAAGCTGCGCCTCGGGGAACTGAAAGAGCAGGCCAACACGCTGCCGCAACGCCTGGAGATCGGTCCCACGGGTCGCACGCGCGCCGACATCCAGGCTATCGACGACGACACGGCCACTCGTGGGACGCAGCAATCCGTTGAAGTGCTGGACGAGTGTCGATTTGCCGGAGCCGGTGACGCCGATGATCGCGGCGCAGGCGCCATCCTCGATGGTCAGGCTGACATCGCGAAGGGCAGTGCGCGCCCTGGGTGTGCCGGGATGGTAGATGTGCGTCAGCCGCTCGACGTGGATGCTCATGCGGGGCGGCGCTCCTTCTCGGTGAGCGCGGCAACCAAAGCCTCAGGCGAGAGCGCGTCCGGTGGGATGGCTCGCCCGACTCGCCGCAACCGCTCTCCCAGCAGCGCCACCTCCGGCACGACCAGCCGCAACGCGCGCAGCCGGTCCAGATCGGCAAAGACGGCGCCAGGCGCGCCGTCCAGCGCGATACGGCCCTGCTCCAGCACGATGACCCGGTCGGCCAGCGCGGCCTCTTCGAGGAGGTGCGTGACCGCGACCACGGCTAATCCACGGGTGCGGTTCAGATGACGGAGCAGCGCGAGTATCTCGCCGCGCGCCCGCGGATCGAGTTGCGCCGTGACTTCGTCGGCGACGATGCAGGCTGGCTCCAGCGCCAGCACGCCCGCGATGGCCAGTCGCTGCCGCTGGCCGCCAGATAGCTCATAGGGCGCTCGCCCGCGCGCATCGGTCAGCCCAACCGCCGCCAGCGCGGCATCCACCCGGCCCGCGATCACCTCGCGAGGCAGCCCGCGCGCCGCCAGCCCCCACGCGACATCGTCGGCAACGACGGTGGCGATGATCTGGCTATCGGGGTCGGAGAAAATCATGCCCACGCGCTCGCGCACGAATTGGCGGCGCGCGCGTTCGCGGGTATCGTGTCCCAGCATGCGCACATGCCCCACTTCAGGCACGAGCAGTCCATTCAGCAGGCGGGCCAGCGTCGATTTCCCGCTGCCGTTGTGGCCGAGCAGCGCCACATACTCGCCCTGCTCCACCCGCAGCGAGACAGCGTCAATCGCTGGCGGTGCTGGCGTTATGCCGCCCCGCACTGGATAGCGATAGGTGGCGCCTTCAACGTCAATCAGCGGGAGTGATGAATGGATGCGCTGACTCATCGGGCGCCTCCCGTCCTTCTTCCCGCCGGACTCGTCGCGTCACTCGCGCTATTGATCCGCCCGCCGCGACGCACGATTCGCCGGGGAAGACTCACGACAAGCGCCAGCGGCAGCATGAGCAGCCAGACTAGCCGTAACACCCAGCGCGGCGGGAACGGGCGGACATCGTTGCCCAGCACCCGCGCCGTGCCAGTTGCGACGGTGAGATAGAGCGTGACCATCGGCAGCGCGAAACACAGCAGATAGCCAAACAGCAGCAGCGGCCAGAGTCGCAGGCCCACTGTCTCCAGCGCCACCAGCAGAGGCCGCACCGTCAGCCAGAGCTGTTCCAGTCCGACCAGTTGCGCGCCGCTGGCCGCCAGCGACATCGCGGCGTCCATCGCGTTGCGCAGCTCGTCCACGACATCTTTGACCGGCAACCCGGTGAAGACAATCAGGCCCAGCGTGGCGAAGACGCCAGCGGCGGTGATGAAGAGCGAGCAGAGCGTCAGCGCGATCCACGGCGAGCGCCGACGCTGCATAATCCAGCCAATCATCGCGCCGACCAGCGCCTGTAGCTCCATGCGCCAGCCAAAGTGCGGTCCCGCGATCACCGTCACCAGAAACGCGGAGACGGCCGCCGCCAGCAGCGTCACCCGCAGCCCCCGCCGCAGCATCAGCAAGGCGAACGGCGTAGGCACAGCGGGCATGACGACGATGCCGATAAGCGGGAGATAGATAGCGACGAGCTCGAGGATGACGGCGACATCCAGCAGCAGCCCGCCCTCAGCCAGCGCCAGCGGTGGGAGCCAGCTCTCACTCGGCGCGGGGCGACGAGACGTTTCTCGCGATGGGAAATCGATGTTGCCGGGGAGTTCGTCCAGCGGTTGGATGGCTTCTCTGGGCGCGGTATCAGTCACTGGCCTCACGCCTCCAGAGGACGATGGCCAGCGCGGCGACTCCCGCCAGGCCAATTGGCACCCAGACCGGCACCGGGCGACTAAGCGCGGCCCTGGCGCGTGGCACGCCCCGTCGCCGCAAATCCGGGTTCAGATGCGGGCTTTCGATAATCATCCGTAGCTCGCCGCGCTCCATGCGTTCGAGCACCCGCTCTGCTAATCTTGGCAGCGCCGCTACACTGCGCGCCATCGCGACGCCATCGCGGGTGAGGGTACGGCCGAGATCGCCCCAACTGCGCGCGCCGAGCAGGCGGGGAATGGCGTCCAGCGCGCTCTCGCCCAGGAACTGCTGCGCGTAGGGGACCGTGGCATCGAGCAGATTGAAGTGGGGCGAGAGGGAAGTCGCCAGCCCCACCAGCATCGCCAGCGCGCGGCCAAAGAACGCCAGATGGGCGGGTAGCCGCAGCGGCTGGTCGTAGAGCAGCCCCTCGACTTCGTGCAGCATGATCGAGGGGTCCACCTCGCGGAGCTGGCCAAAGGGCATGGCGCTGAACTGGCCAATCATCAGACCGACTGCCTGCTCGATCTGGCCGTGATTCGCGCCCTCGCCCAAGAAACCGAGCGTGTCCATGCCCTTGACGACCAATCCCGCATCCTCGGTGGTCAGCCCGATGAAGGCCTCGCGCATCCCCTGCTTCATTGGGATCGTGATCGAGCCCATCATGCCGAAGTCCAGAAAGATGACACGGAAATCGTTCCCCTCAGGCTGCACGAAGATGTTGCCGGGGTGCGGGTCGGCGTGGAAAAAGCCGAACTGCAACATCTGCCGGACGTAGCTGCCAGTGATGCGTTGGGCGAGGGCGTCGCGGTCCACCTGCGCGGCGTCGAGGGCGGCGAAGTCGGTCACTTTGATGCCGTCCATCCACTCCAGCGCCAGCACCCGCCGCGAAGAGTGCTCCCAGACCACGCCGGGAACGCGGATGCCTGGATCGTCGGCGAAGAGCTGCGCGAACCGCTCGGCGTTGCGCCCCTCGCGCTCGTAGTTCAGCTCCTCGTAGATGGTGCGGCTGAACTCCGCATACAGCC
>JAICKD010000017.1 GCA_025928125.1 Ktedonobacterales bacterium | reverse complement strand
GCTTCAAGCAGGCGAGTTGCAGCCTGCCATCCGAACTGAGACCGGGTTTTAGGGATTGGCCAACCCTCGCGGGCAAGCGCGACCCGTTGTCCCGGCCAGTGTAGTGTGTGTGTCGCCCTGGACGTCAGGGCCGTGCTGACTTGACGTCATCCCCACCTTCCTCCGCGTTGCGCGCGGCAGTCGGGCCCGAAAAATACAACGGACCCCGAGGGTTGCGCTCGTTAGGGGACTTAACCCAACACCTCACGGCACGAGCTGACGACAGCCATGCAGCACCTGTGCGGACGCTCCCGAAGGAGACAGGGCGTTACCCCTGGTGCATCCGCATGTCAAGCCCAGGTAAGGTTCTTCGCGTCGCATCGAATTAAACCACACACTCCGCTGCTTGTGCGGGCCCCCGTCAATTCCTTTGAGTTTCAACCTTGCGGCCGTACTCCCCAGGCGGTCCACTCATCACGTAAGCTGCGGCACTGAACGGGTCGATCCGCCCAGCACCTGGTGGACATCGTTTACGGCTGGGACTACCAGGGTATCTAATCCTGTTTGCTCCCCCAGCTTTCGTGCCTCAGTGTCAGCAAGCGGCCAGGACGCTGCCTGCGCCGTCGGTGTTCCTCCGGATCTCTACGCATTTCACCGCTCCACCCGGAATTCCACGTCCCCCTCCGCTGCTCAAGCCACGCCGTCTGGAAGGCCCCCGCCCAGTTAAGCCGGGCGATTTCACCCCCCACGCGCGCCGCCACCTGCGCACCCTTTACGCCCAGTAACTCCGGACAACGCTCGTCTCCTACGTATTACCGCGGCTGCTGGCACGTAGTTAGCCGAGACTTCTTCCTGGGGTACCGTCCGTACTTCCTCGTCCCCCAGAAAAGCGGTTTACACCCCGAAAGGCGTCCTCCCGCACGCGGCGTTGCTCGGTCAGGGTTGCCCCCATTGCCGAAGATCCCTCACTGCTGCCCCCCGTAGGAGTCTGGGCCGTTCTCAATCCCAGTGTGGCTGACCATCCTCTCAGACCAGCTACCGATCGTCGCCTTGGTGCGCTCTTACCACACCAACTAGCTAATCGGCCGCGAACCCCTCCAGGTGCGCCATGCGATCCTGCGACCCCACAGCTTCCTTCGCGCCTTCGGTCTCCCAAAACCACGAACTTATGCGGTATTATCCCTCATTTCTGAAGGCTATCCCCCACACCTAGGCAGGTTATTCACGTGTTACTCACCCGTCCGCCACTCGAGCCCTCCTCTTCTTGCGAAAAAAAGACTCGCGTTCGACTTGCATGTGTTAGGCACGCCGCCAGCGTTTGTCCTGAGCCAGGATCAAACTCGCCATCCAAGTTCCGTGGTGTTTATACTTGCAAGTTAGCCCACGCCTTCGCGTGCGACCTCCTCGCCAATACATTTCAATCCACTCGCTTGTTACTGCGTCGTTTGCACGACTCAAAGAACATTGACGTATGCTACCCGCATCGTCACAATGCTCGGAAATTTCCGGCGCTGTGAACAACTAGCGCATACTGCTGCTTCTCACTCTTCGGTTGTTCAGGTTCATCTTGGTGGCGACCACCGCTCTGGCGCACATGCGCCAGACGCAAAAGAGAGCATATCACAACGCAGGGCGCAAGTCAAGCGGTTTGCCAGGCAATATCGGTGCTCCAAAATCACCTATGACTATTACCCATGACCAATGGCTGGGGGCTGTTGGTACTGTCCCTCTCGCCTGGCGATTGACTTCCCGCTACGATAGTCCCACCAAATTGATCGCACGCTCGTGCGCGTATTTTTAGGAACAATCTCCCACCTGCTAGCTGAAGGAGAGGATTGGGCATGCCCGAGAACGCATCGGCCACCTCGTCGGCTACATCACCCATGCAATCATCAGGCCGTTCCAGTTCCAGACGACATGGCGCACCGAACGCTCCATCGAAGTCCACGACTGTGCGTCAGCGCGCCATCAGCCTTGGCGATGCCACGATCACCTACCGCCATCGAGTCAGTCGCCGCGCACGACGCCTTCGCTTCGAAGTGCGCCCCGGCAACGGCCTGGAGGTTACGACGCCGCCTGGCGTCAGCGTTGCGCGCATCGAGGCGGTCATGCGCGAGAAGACCGACTGGATCACTAAAATGCTGGTCCGCTATGCGCAGCCACCGCTCTCCGTAGTCGAGGCGCCGCTTCAGTCGGGTGCGCTCCTCCCCTTTGCGGGTGGGCAGCTGCGCCTGGAGCTCGATGCCGGTCGCCCAGGCAGGCGGAAGGCCGCTGCGATGGAAGAAGGTACATTGCGCCTCTTTCTGGATTCGATGTCGCCCGACGCGGTGCGGATGGCCATCGAGCGCTGGTACCGCCGCCAGGCGCATTACGTCTTCGCCGAGCGCGCGGCGCACTGGAATGCGCAATTTGGCTACAACTACGGCCGTATCGCCATTCGAGACCAGAAGAGCCGCTGGGGAAGCTGCTCGCGCCAAGGTAACCTCAATTTCAACTGGCGGCTGCTCTTGGCGCCACTTGTCGTGCTGGATTACATCGTCATTCACGAATTGGCGCACTTGAAAGAGGGTAACCATTCAACGCGCTTCTGGGCGCTGGTGGCTGAGAAATGCCCGGACTATCGCGACCAGCGCGCATGGCTGCGCCAGCATGGACCCGAACTGCATTTCTAGCCGACGTAAAAAGTACCAGGCAGCGAATACAATTTGCACATCTAGGAATTCGATACGTCTAATGAGGCATGTGGTTTCCCAATCGCATGCAATTGCGAGGAGAGAGCGGGTGGGCTTCTCTCCCCGCATCTTTTCGCCCCTCAACCATCCCAGCAACTCCGCCCGCCGTTCTCTACGAACTGCTACCGGCGCGCCTCATACCACCCTCGAATATGCCGCGTGACGCAATCTGTCCCGCTCGCATGGCCCAGCCGCTGTAAGATTACGCCGCGAGGATGCGTACTTAATCTTAGCTGTTGCCCTGTGCAATAGGTCTGCGACAGCGCACCAGAGGTCTTGCCTGGGAATGGTACACTCGTTACACACAAGAGCTTTTCCCGGCATCCTCTCAGGCGTATGGTGATGTTGTAGCAAGGAGAAACTGGATGATACCCGCGTCACTGCGCACCCTGCCGAAAGTGCGGAGGGTTATGACTGTTGGAGCGGTCGGAGCCGCGATGGGGCTTTCGCTCCTGCTCTCGGCCTGCGGAACCTCGACAACCACAACACCCGGCGGCAATAATGCAAACTGTCCGTCATCCTCGACCGTCTCGAGCTGGAAACTGGTCAATCCGGGCAAGCTGACGATTGCCAGCGACACAACCTACGCTCCAGCTGAATTCTCCGACCCCGCCAATCCGAGTAACTACATTGGCTATGACATGGATCTGGCGCGCGAGTTTGCCAAGCGCCTCTGCCTGGAGCCGAATATCGTCAAAGCAGACTTCGGCTCGATTATTCCCGACCTTTCCGGTCCGACGCTCGGCCAGCAGCGCTACGATATGTCCATCTCGTCGTTCACGATCAACTCTGACCGCCAGCAGAAGGTGGACATGATCCCCTACTTCACCGCTGGTGAGTCCATCCTTGTCCAGACCGGCAATCCCAAGAGCATCACCTCGATTGACTCGATGTGTGGCAAGATTGTCGCCGCGCAGGATAATACCGTCGAGCTTGCCGAACTGCAAGACGCGAATGGCACGGGCGATGGCTCGTCGGGTCAGGCTGCCGTCTGCAAAGATAACAAGATCAAACTGGTACACTTCGCATCACAGAATGACGTGGTGCTGCAAGTGGTCAACGGCAGCGCGGATGCCAGCTATCAGGACCAGCCAGTGACCGACTACTACTCCAAGCAGAACTCTGGCAAGCTCGAGTCTGGCGGTATCACTGTCTCGCCATCGCCGCAGGGTATCGTGATGCGCAAAGACAATTCGGCGCTCGAAACTGCCATCACTAACGCACTCGCCGCGATGCGCACTGATGGCACATACCTCAAGATTCTGAGCGACTGGGGTGTGCAGAAACTGGCGTATCCGCCACTCTCCTAACCCTTCGCAGTCCAAATGGCATAGTACGAAATTGCGGGCGGTCGGGGTATAATGCCTCGACCGTTCCATTTCGCCAGTTTGCACGCGATGCCGAACCTGCCTACCGCCGTTGGAACCGTATGTATTCCCTCCAGCAAGCAGGTGAGCCAGCTACTGCTCAAGATAACAGGGGAGTCGAACCATGGGCATACTCGAGTGGCTGCAGAACTTCATCACGCTCAATCACTCGTTCAATTGGGGCCATGTTTGGAAGTATCTCCTGGCGCCAGCAATCATCCAGGGCGTTGTCCTGGTTATCATCCTCGCCGTCATCTCGCAGCTCCTGGGAACAGTGATTGGGCTGCTCCTCTACTTCATGAGCCGAAGTCGCTGGCGTGTTCTCAGAGCTATCTCTGGCATTTACGTCTGGTTTTTCCGGGGAACTCCGTTACTGGTACAGATCCTCTTTGTCTTCTATCTCATTCCCTACCTTGGCTTGGTTCGCCCATTGCGCTCCTTTGACTTGTTTTCAATGATTGGCTTCACTCACGGCGTTGGCCCGATTTTTCTTGATTCATTTCTGGCTGCATTGCTGGCTCTCTCTCTGAACGAGGGCGCCTACATGCGGGAGATCGTCCGTGCCGGAATCGGCGCCATCGACGCCGGTCAGCTTGAAGCCGCCAAGTCGCTTGGAATGACCTATTCGCTCGCAATGCGCCGCATCATTCTTCCGCAGGCTTTCCGGGTCATCATTCCGCCCCTGGGCAATGAATTCAACAATATGCTCAAGAACACCTCGCTAGCGTATGGGGCAGGGCTTTACGAGCTGCTGAACTCATCGCTTGCGATTGGCGGACCAATCTTCGCTATTCCGGAACTGCTGGTCGTTGCCTCGCTCTGGTATCTGCTTCTGACCACCATCTGGGGTTTCATCCAGAGCGCTATTGAGCGCAGGCTGGGCGCCTCGGAAATCGAACCAGGCGTCAAGGGAGATAACTGGTGGCAGCGAGTAGTTGGCATGGGACATCGAGAAGTCGGCCCACTATCCGTGCATTAGTCTTGGGCTTGGCGAATTCAACGGCGCACGCCGGTAAGGGGAGATAACGACATGGCGATGCTGAGTGGCGCGAGCGTGCAGGCGAATGGGGCGCGTCCGATGGTGGACGCCCTGGACGTACATAAATACTTTCATAACAACGAGGTGTTGCGCGGCATTAATATGCGGGTGCAGCGCGGCGAGGTGGTCGTCGTCATTGGGCCGAGCGGGTCGGGCAAGACGACCTTCCTCCGCTGCATCAACCATCTCGAAAAGATTAATCGCGGGCGCATCTATGTCGACGGCGAGCTGATCGGCTATCGCGAGACGCCCGACGGCAAGCTGGTGGAGGACAGCGAGCGCAACATCGCGCGCATCCGTGCCGAGATTGGAATGGTCTTCCAACGCTTCAATCTCTTCCCGCATCTGACGGCGCTACAAAACATTGTCGAGGCGCCGGTGCAGGTGAAGGGCATCCCGAAAGAACAGGCCGAGGCGCGCGCACGTGAACTGCTGGCGAAAGTGGGTCTGGCGGAGAAGGCTGACGCCTATCCCGCACGGCTCTCTGGCGGCCAGCAGCAGCGTGTGGCGATTGCGCGCGCGCTGGCGATGGATCCCAAGCTGATGCTTTTCGATGAGGCGACTTCAGCACTGGACCCGGAACTGGTGGGTGAGGTGCTCAAGGTGATGCGCCAGCTTGCCGAGGAAGGGATGACGATGGTTGTCGTCACCCACGAGATGGGCTTCGCCCGCGATGTGGCCGACCGCGTGATCTTCATGGATGGCGGCATCATCCAGGAGGAGGGCGCGCCCGCCGAGCTATTCAGCGCACCGAAAAACGACCGCCTGCGCACATTCCTCGGCCAGATCAAAGAGGCGTAGGGCCTGCCCCCTCCCCACGGCGGGGAGGGGGCTTTTTACTTATCCCACGACGTTGGCCAGATTGCGGTCGCGCACGTAAATGAACTTCTTCGGCGCTCGGCCGTCCAGCGCGGACCGCACCTTCGGGCTGGATAGCACCAGTTCACGCGCCTGCTCATCGGTGAGGCCAGGCGCTACCTCCAGCTTGTCGCGCACCTTGCCATTCACCTGCACCACCAGCGTCACGATGTCGTCTACCGTCAGCGCGGGATCGTACTCTGGCCAGGCTTGCAGGTGAACACTCTCCTCATGGCCGCGCTGATGCCACAATTCCTCGGTTAAATGGGGAGCCATCGGCGCCAGCAGCACCAGCAACGCATCGACCGCTGCCAGGAAGCGTTCATCGCGCACGACTGCCGCATGCTCCTCGCGCAGGTGATTCAGCGCGTTGACATACTCCATCAGCCCCGCCAGCGCGGTATTGAAGCGTAGCTCGCCGAAGTCTGCTGTCACGCGGGCAATCGCCTTGTGGCGCAACCGTTCGGCGTCTCCTCCCTGCTCTGACTGTGTGAACTCGTCCGCCTGCGCTTCAATCATGTCGGTCACCAGCGCCCAGACACGGTTGAGGAAGCGCGCGACACCTTCAATGCTCTGATTGTTCCATGGACCACCCTGATCGAACGGTCCCATGAACATCAGGTAACAGCGGACCGCATCGGCGCCGTAGCGGCCAACGACATCGTCGGGCGCGATCACGTTGCCGCGCGACTTCGACATCTTCTGTCCATCCGGCCCGAGCACCATCCCCTGATGATAGAGGCGCGTAAATGGCTCGTCGCGGGCCAGCAATCCCATGTCACGCAGCGCCTTGACGAAGAAGCGCGCGTAGAGCAGATGCATTGTGGCGTGTTCCGGCCCGCCGATGTACATATCCACCGGCATCCACTTCGCCGTTGACTCAGCCGTCCACGGATGCATCGCGTCGTCGGGGTCGGTATAGCGCAGGAAGTACCACGACGAACAGATGAACGTATCCATCGTATCGGTCTCGCGCGTGGCGGGCTTACCGCACGTCGGGCATGTCGTATTCAGGAACTCTGGCACATAACGCAGCGGCGACTCGCCCGTCGGCTTGAATTGCACCTCATCGGGCAGCACCACTGGTAGTTGATCTTCTGGCACAGCAACCGCGCCATGGTTCTCGCAGTAGACGATGGGAATCGGCGCGCCCCAGTAACGCTGGCGGCTGATGAGCCAGTCGCGCAGGCGATAGTTGACCGTCGCCTTGCCCGCGCCGATCTCTTCGATGTGCGCGATGAATTTGCGAACCGTCTCGGGGCTATCGGGCAGTCCGTCGAATGGGCCGGAATTGACGACATGGCCACCATGCGCCACCGCCTCCGTCATCGTCGCGTCATCCAGCGAGCTATTGGCGTCCTGATAGACCACACGCACGGGAAGGTCGAAGTTGCGGGCAAACTCGAAGTCACGCTGGTCGTGCGCTGGCACGCCCATGACCGCGCCGGTACCGTAGCCCATGAGTACATAATCGGCGATCCAGATGGGAACCTGCTCGCCACTGACTGGATTGGTCACAAACGTACCCAGCGGCATACCGGTCTTCGGGCGCGCGGCATCGGCGCTCAGTCGCTCGATCTCCGTCTCGTGACGCACCTGCTCCAGATACGCCTCGACCGCTTTTCGCTGCTCGGGTGCGGTCAACTTCTCGACCAGGGGATGCTCCGGCGCCAGGACGAAGAAGGTGACGCCGTATATCGTGTCTGGCCGTGTAGTAAACACTGGGATCTCAATGCGCTCGCCGTCTTTGCCCTTGCCCGCTGGCGTTTCTGCGATGAATCGCACTTCGGCGCCCTCGCTCCGGCCAATCCAGTTGGTCTGCATCAGCCGCGTCTTTTCCGGCCAGTCCATGCCATCGTAGCGCAGCAATTCGTCGGCGTATTGGGTGATACGCAGCAGCCACTGATCAATCTCCCGGCGTTCCACCGTCGAGTGGCAGCGCTCGCACTCGCCATTGACGACCTGCTCGTTGGCCAGTGTCGTGTTGCAGGTGGGACACCAGTTCGCGGGCGCTTTGGTGCGATAGGCTAGCCCATGTTTATAGAATTGCAGGAAGACCCACTGCGTCCAGGTGTAGTAGTCGGGCAGGCAGGTAACAACCTCACGCGACCAGTCCCAGCCAGCGCCCAGTGTTCGCAGCTGCTCGCGCATACGAGCGATATTGGCAAGTGTCCAGGTGCGCGGCTGGATGTTATTCTTGATGGCGGCGTTTTCCGCGGGCAGGCCAAAGGCGTCGAAGCCAATTGGCTGCATGACGTTGAAGCCACGCATCCGCATAAAACGCCCGTAGATATCGGCGCCGGTATAGTTGTACCAATGCCCAATGTGCAGGTCGCCAGATGGATAGGGAAACATCACCAGGTTGTAATATTTCGGCCGGGGATCGTCGTCCTTTGCTGTATAGATATCGTCGGTGGTCCACTGCTCCTGCCACTTCCGTTCGATTTCTCCAGGCGAATATTTCGAGCGAGCCATACGAAACTCAAACCTCCCTCGCAAAGCCTCAAATCAATGATGAAGTGCATAACCCCTAGCCATAACGGCCATGAAAAATGGCCTTCCGCCCGTAGTGGGTGAAAGGCCAGCGCATCGTTGCGTTCCTGTTGAGATACCCCTGATGGGTCGTGAGATGGATTGGGTGGACCTGAGGGGATTCGAACCCCTGACCTTCTGCATGCCATGCAGACGCGCTCCCAGCTGCGCCACAGGCCCGTCATGCTGGTAGCATGCGCCGCCAGCCCCTCAATAGTATCACAGACGCCGAGTGGATGCAAGAGGCGCCTCGCGTCGTTCGCGGGCGTCGGCTGGACAAGGTCGCTATCGTCTTCTATACTGTTTCCATGATGTACGGTGCATACAACTTTCAGGGATTCCACACCATGACACGGATCCGGCAGGTATAAGCGAGGCCCTTTCGGGACTTCTGCTCGGACGTGCGTGTTTCATGCGCAATGGCATGAACATGGCGCGTTACCTGCTCAGCCGTCTTTTCAAGATCGGGCTTCGCACACAGTCGCATGAGCCATCTGGCTCTGCGGCTTTTTTGTGCCTGTCGCTCGCCCACATCTTGAAAAGGAACGCGCCATGTCATCCTGGCCTCGCGAACGCGCACTGCTCTCGCAAAACTTTCTGCGAGACCCACACGTAATCGCCGATCTCCTCAACCGTTTCGACCTGGGCAGTGATAGTACGGTCTATGAAATTGGCCCAGGAGAGGGCCTGATTACCAGACAACTCGCGCAACGTTTCCGCAAGGTCGTCGCCATCGAAAAAGATGCGTGGCTGGCTTGCCTGCTCCAGCGGACGTTTCGCGACTACCCGAACGTGACCGTTGTTGCCGGTGACTTCCTGCGCCACCCGCTCCCACGTAGCCCCTACAAGGTGTTCGCGAATATTCCTTTCAACATCACGTCTGCAATTGTTACCAGACTCACCGCCGAGGAGCAGTCGGTAGACGAGGCGTACCTGACCATGCAGCGCGAGGCGGCGCGCATGTACCTGGGAAACCCGGGCGAATCGCTCCGCTCGATTCTGCTCAAACCCTGGTTCGAGCTAGAGATCGCGCATCGTTTCCGGCGCAGTGATTTCGTACCTTCACCGCGAGTCGATGTCGTGATGTTGCGGCTGCGCAAACGCGGCCCACCGCTGGTACACGCTGCGGATCGCCAGCTTTTCCGCGACTTTGTTGTCTACATGTTCACCCACTGGCAGCCGAATCACATAACCCCTCTTAATGACATCTTTACCAGGCAACAACGACGGTTCATGGAACGCGAACTCGGGTTCGATCTCGATGTGAAACCGACATCGATATCTCTGGAAGAATGGCTGGCGCTATTCGATCAATTGCAACAGGTCGGCGATGCGCACATACGGCGATGGCTGGCTGGAAGCGAAAAGCGCCTACTTCAGCAGCAACGCGCGATACAAAAAATCCATCGTACCCGTACGGTCGAGCGCAAAATGTGAACTACTGGCTTTGACGCTGCCAACGTCGGGTGCTACACTCAGACCGCGCAACCCAGCGCATGGCTGTAACGTCTAAGTGTCGAAACGATACGCTGTCAGACACGCGAGCGGAGCTTGCCACCTGATGAATACACTGACAACTGGTTCGATTCGCCGCCTGTTCACCACCTTTCTCATCCTGTTTCTCATCATTAGTGGTGTTGCCGCCTATGTCCAGGTGTTCAATCAGGCGTTTTTCAATGGGCCGGTGCTGGCGCATGGCGAATTTGACCGCCGCAACTGTCCGCCCTTCGATGCCCCGCTACGCGGCACGATCTATGATCGCAACGGCGTGAAACTGGCATGGACCGTCCCCGATGCGAAGGCGGAATGTGGTTATCGCCGCGAATATGACCCACGTGTCGCCACCTCGGGACTTGCGCCGCTGCTCGGCTACTACAGCGCGCGATACGGCACAGCTGGCGTCGAGAGCGCATTCAATGACGCGCTGGCAGGCGTGCAGCATGGTGTGACACCCAACGATGTCACCGATAAGCTGCTCCATCGCCCGCGACATGGGCAGGATATTCGCCTGACTATCGATATCAATCTTCAGGTCGAGGCAAGCAAGGCCTACGACAGCGAGTATCTCCCCGGGTTGAACGGTCTCTGCCAGGCAGCGGGCTCGCATCCCCCAGGCAGCATGATCGTTGAGGATCCACATAATGGTGAGATTCTGGCAATGGTCAGCAAGCCATCATATG
Organism: Ktedonobacterales bacterium; assembly: GCA_025928125.1. Lineage (GTDB taxonomy): Bacteria > Chloroflexota > Ktedonobacteria > Ktedonobacterales > JADMIN01 > DAHUXT01. The sequence continues at coordinate 3,566 of JAICKD010000017.1, read as the reverse complement.
ATCCGAACCAGATTGACAACCCCAACTACTTCCAGCAGCTACAGGCTGATACGGGACTACCGCTCATCAATCGCGCAGCGCAGGGCCTCTACGCGCCAGGGTCCACCTTCAAGACGCTTACGTTGCTGGCCGCGCTAGACTCTGGCACGGCCTCGCTCGACGACATGTATACCAAAGATGAGGCGCTCAACTACGTCATCAACGGCGAACCAATTCGCTGGGACGATTATTACGCGGGCGCCTGGCAGAGCGGTAACAATGTCGCTACCTTCCCCATGCCGCTGATAGATGGATATGCATACAGCGATAACGTTATCTTCGCTCGCCTGGCCGTCGCAACGAGCGCGGATAAGTGGCTGGACTACATGCGGCGGTATGGCATCGCAACACCTGGAACGCACGTGGATGCCATTCCTTTTGATGCGCCCTACAAGCAGAGTAGCGCCTACAACGCGATTGGGAGCGATGGGAAACCCCAGGATTTCAACGTCAATCTGCTGGCGGAGAGTGGATTCGGACAGGGCCAGCTGCTGATCTCGCCGCTAACGATGGCTGAGATGACCAGCAGCGTCGCCGCCGATGGCGTGATTGTCTCGCCGCATGTCTTACTCGGGGCGAATACCTCAAATCAGCAGGTCATCTCACCGACGACCGCCGCCGGAATTCGCAAGGCGATGTGGGCCGTGGTGGACCATGGCACCGGCAATACTTACCCCGATCCTCATGGTGGCCCGTCGCTGAAGTTCTCCCCAACGCAAGAGGGCGGCAAATCCGGCACGGCGCAGCTCGAAGAGGGCAGCCCGCAGTCGTGGTGGATCTCGCTGGCGCCTGACGACCAGTACCCCAACGGCGGGAGCGCGGCGAAGCTTGTGATTACTGTGAATAAAGAGCGCAGTGGTGACGGCGGCTGCCAGGCCTGGGTCGCGAACACGACCTACAAATACGCCCAGGACCACCACATCGGCCCATACGGCGGATGAGTTGCGGCGATCTCGTAGCCAGGTACGCATTCCTTGCCTACCACCATATGCGTGAAAGCAGGGAGCCTGTGTACCCATAGGAGATACGGGCAATCTTGGGCCATTGGGGCTTTGCGCTGGTGGGAGTCATGATATACTAGCCAGGGAAATTTCACCGGACTCGTTTGAAGTACGCATGTGGATGTGCTGTGTGGTGAGGAGAAGGCTATGGCAGGGCTGCAAGGCCGGACGTTGGGCGGCTACCAGCTAACCGAGCAAATTGCGAGCGCTGGCATTGCTGAGGTCTATCGCGCGCGGCCCCTCGCCGCGAATGAGCGCGAAGTCGTCATCAAGGTTATCTATCCCGAATTTGCCCGTTACCCCAGTTTCCTCCCTAACTTCCAGCACATCATCCAGACTGCGGCGCGATTGGCCAGCCACCCACACATCTTGCCCGTCGTAGCCAGTGGTGAGGAGAACGGCTACCTTTATCTGGCGACGCCTTGGGTGGCAGACGGCACCTTGCGCGACTGGATCGCGCGCGGCGGACGCCTCGGTGTCAGTGATGTTGCTCCGTTCTTTCATCAACTGGGGAGCGCGCTGTCCTATGCGCACAGCCTTGGCCTGGCGCACGGCAATCTGAAGCCCAGCAACGTCTTTCTCTTCGAGGGCCGCCATGTTCTGCTTGGCGACTTTGGCATGCTCTGGGATATCCGCCAGCTCGACATGAATCACTCAGGTTCAGGCGTAGATGTTGTCGAATATCTCGCGCCAGAGTCATTTTCGGGCCAGTTCACGCAGCAGAGTGATATCTACAGCCTGGGCGCGATTCTCTTCGCGACACTCACCGGACGCCCACCATTCAGCGGCTCCAAGCCAGCCGACCTGCGTGACGCGCATATGCGCTACCCGCCGCCGCGTCTGGGACAGGTTGATCCATCCCTCCCGCCGGGTGTGCAGGCGCTCGACCCGGTCATCCAGCAGGCGATGGCAAAGAATCCCGGTGAACGATTCCCATCGGCAATGGCGCTAGCCGAGGCGATTGATGCGATCTTGAAGCAGCAGCCAGCCATGCCATCAATGCAGATGCCACCCGCGCTTCCGGCGCCGGGGCAATATGCGCAAGCCGCTGGCATGCCACAAGGGTCTGTTCAGTCTGGCGTTCCCAACTCCTGGGGCGCGCCCGGTCCCATCGGACCCGGCGGTGGGATAGGCGCATTGCCAGCGCCCGCTATTCCTGGTATGCAGCCGCCTTTCCCACCTATGAATGGCAATGGCGCACAACAGGCTGGAGCGCCCATGCTCCAGGGGTGGCCCGCAGCCGATAATGTCCAGTATACCGAGCGCGTTCCGGCGCCTGCGGTTGCTCGTCCGTTGCTTTCGCGCCCGCAATTGCCGTCGCCAGACGCTGGCGCGGGTGGCGCCAGCGTGCCGTTGATGCCGCCGATGGGCGATGATCCCGATTGGAGCCATGACCCATGGCCAGCGGAGAACGGCGCGTCACGCGGGTATGGGGACGATTTTTCGCAGCCAGATGGCCCACCACGCCGCCAGGCCGCGCGTGACGATGACTGGCGGCTTTCCCACGATTCGCCCAGCCACGGCAGTCCGAGCAGGGCTGACTTCAGCGACTTCCCATCTGAATATACCGACCAGCGCCTCGCTCGCGTGGATAGCGGCTATGACATGTCGCGCGCCGACTGGGGACAGAGCGGCCCACATAGTGAGGCGTTGCGGTATCGTGGCGGATTCTCGGCAACAGAGTTGGGACTGCCACGACTGACCAATCCCGCCTTGCAGGGCGAGCTGCCACCCGAATGGGAGGACCTGTTGGCGGGCGAGGCGCTCCCTCGTCGCTCTGATCTTGGCCCACCTAGGATGTCACAAGCCCGCCGCAACGCCCCAGACAGCTATGCCGCGGAAAGCTACGCGCCCGAAAGTTACGCCTATAGCAGCGTTGGTCAGTCCTACGCGCCAAATGGTCCGGGATCGCGACCAGCAGGTCGACGCGAGCAGGGCGCAAGCAATGGCCGTCGCCATGAGGAACCACCGCCAGCCAGGTCAGACCGTCAACGCGAACAACCGTTGCCAATGCTTGCATCGTCACAGTATCCGGCGTACTCCGCCAACCGTATGCAAGGGCAACCAGATTCGCGCGCTCCATATAGGGCGAGGGAACCACGCAAACGGCTCTGGCCGCGTCTTGTCCTGCTCGCGATACTTGTGTTGGCGCTAGTCGGTGGTGTGGGGGTGGTGCTGGCAAAGCCAACAGTCTGCCCAGGCACGATTTGCGTGCAGGCTAATAGATTCCTGCATAAGAACCTGACCTTTCTTGGGCCGATTCCCAATGCCAATATCCTTCACGCGACACCCAATACACTGACCGTTCAAGCTGTCTCTGGGAGCAGCACCAATCTGAGTGTTCAGGTCAACAACAGCGGTACCGACCCAGCAGTGTGGCATGCTACGGCAAGTGTCGCGTGGCTCAGCATCTCACCGCACAACGGGACGCTCGCGCCTGGAGGCACAGTGACACTTGGTGTGGCCGCCACCCCCGCTGATGTGACGCCAGGGAATTATTCCGCACTTGTTACCGTCGTGACAGCG
>JAICKD010000545.1 GCA_025928125.1 Ktedonobacterales bacterium | reverse complement strand
CGAGCCAGCGGTCCCCCCACCGAGATACGAGCTGACGCGGGTACCCGGCGGCATGAGGAAGTGGTACGTTGGCGAGGTCGAGCTTGCCGTGCTGCCATCCTCGTAGATCGTGTATTTCGGCGTCCCAGAGTAATACTGCGGATCGTTGAGACAGCCCGGGGCCGCAATGCTCCCCACTTGCAAGCGGACGGTGGCATAGCCGCCGGTGTGGCTAGCGTACTGGTCGAAGCCGACAAAGGTGAACGGCGCGCCCGACCCGGAGCTATTGACGCAGATATGGGCGTTGCTGCAATAGTCGAGATAGGCGAAGTTGGTGGGATCGGGGAAGAGGTTATTCAGCTTCCACCCACTATGAACAAGGTATCCAATGGTCGATATCGGCGTGGCCGAGGGGGTGAGCTGGCCGCCATCGATGTTGGCCTCACTGCCCTGGAAGCAGAGCGTATAGGTGGTAACGGTATATTGGCCCGCGCCTCCACCGCTGGTGGACGCAGGGCCGATGTACGCCCCAGCGGGCGCCTGAAGGCCCGATACGCCGCTGACCGATTGCAACGGCGTTGCGCCAGCGACCAATTGCGTGCAGGGTGGCTGCGGCGTCGGGGTGGCGGTGGGGACGGATGTCGCCGTGGCCGAAGACGCTTCATTCGCGGCGGCTGGCACGGCGCAGCCACTCAGCGCCAGCGCAATCGCCACGGCAATGATAAGACAACAAGAGAGCAGTCTGCGTGAGTCCCAGAAGTGTGAGAGGCGCATCGAAATCTCCTCAAATGGGGGGCTGGGGCATCGCCAACAGTAGCAGGATAGTGACGGCTCTCCGGGGGTATTCTCCATTCACTGGCGACGAGTGTAGCAGCATAGCGCTAATTCCACTATGCCGGGGATCACACTGGCATGGCCGCGCGCCTCTTTCAGCGGCCAGCCAGCAATTATCGTGGGGGGCAGGGCTACGCGAACTCCATCGTCCCATCTTCCAACCTGCCGAATCTCAGACTCAGCAGGTCGAGCGCGTAGTTCTGGTAGAGTTTCCATGGCCGCCGGGAACCCTGGTGGGGAAGCGTGTCCATCGCGCGCTGGATGTAGCCAGAGGTGAAGGTGAGCAGCGGCTCCTCGGTGATAGATGGATCGCGCCTGCGCGGGGTGCAGTGGGTGTAACCATGGCGCGCCATGTGGTTGAGCAGGCGGCAGACATAGGCGGAGGTCAGCTCGCACTTCAGCGTCCATGATGCGTTGGTGTAGCCCATCGCGGTGGCGAAGTTCGGGATGTCGCTATACATCATGCCCTTGTAGCTCATCGTCTTCGAGACATCAACTGGCTTGCCGTCCACGACGAGGCGCGCCCCGCTCATCAGCCTCATGCTGAGGCCCGTGGCGGTCACGATGATATCCGCGGCAAGCTCCTCGCCTGAGCGCAGCCGGATGCCGGTCTCGGTGAAGGTGTCGATAGTGTCGGTCACTACCGACACCTTGCCAGACTTGATGGCGGTGAACAGATCGGCGTCCGGCACGAGGCACAAGCGCTGGTCCCACGGGTTATAGCTTGGCGAGAAATGCGTCTCGATATCGTAGTCGGGGCCAAGCTGCGCCCGCGTCATCTTCAGGATTGTCTGCTTCGTCTCGGCGGGTTTCCGTCGGGCGAGGTTGTAGAAGTACATCCCAAACAGCACCGACTTCCAGCGCGCGGCGCCGGGCGCGACGCTGGCGGGCAGATGCCGCCGAAGCCAGTTGGCGATGGCGTCCTCGGAGGGCCGGGCGACGATGTACGTCGGCGAGCGCTGAAGCATCGTGACATGCGCCGCCCGCTCGGCCAGCGCCGGGACGAGCGTCACGGCGGTTGCGCCACTTCCGATCACCACCACCCGCTTGCCGTCGTAGTCCAGGTCGTCTGGCCACCGCTGCGGATGGACGATGCGGCCAGCGAACCGCTCGACGCCGGGCCAGTCGGGCGTATAGCCGTGGGCGTAGTCGTAGTAGCCGCTGCACATATAGAGGAAGTTGCAGGTGAACCGGACGATCTCCCCATCTGCGCCAGTTTCCGCCTCAACCGTCCAGGTTGCGCCATCTGAGGACCATGTGGCGCACCGCACCCGATGGCCGAAGCGGATCTTTTGGTCAATGCCGTATTCCGCCGCCGTCTCGCGGATGTACTTCAGAATAGATGGGCCGCCCGCGATGGCTTTCTCCTCGCGCCAGGGGCGAAAACTGTAGCCCAGCGTGTGCATGTCGGAGTCGGAGCGGACACCCGGATAGCGGAATAAGTCCCACGTGCCGCCAATCGCGTCGCGGCCTTCGAGGATGGTGTAGGTCTTCTTCGGGCAGCGCGTTTGCAGATAATAGCCTGCGGCGATGCCGGATATTCCTGCTCCAACGATCAGGACATCAACGTGTTTGGCGCTCGTCTCTTTGTCCATCGCGTCCTCTGCAAATTGCAATCAGGCTACGACTCTATTCGTCCACACGCCGAAGAACGACGACCGCGTTGTGGCCGCCAAAGCCCATGGATTCTGACATGGCAACCTTGATCGGTTTATGGCGCGCCTCATTCGGCACATAATCGAGGTTACACTCCGGGTCGGGTGTCGTGTAGTTGATCGTCGGCGGGAGAATGCCGTCATGCAGTGCCAGCGCCGTGAAGGCGATCTCGACGCCGCCCGCTGCGCCCATCAGGTGTCCCGTCATCGACTTGGTGGAGCTGATCGGCAACTGGGGAGCATACTCGCCAAAGACCGAGTTGACCGCGGCGGTCTCGTTGCGATCATTTGGCGGCGTGGAGGTGCCATGCGCATTGATGTAGTCCACCTCGGTCGGCTGCAGGCTCGCTTTGGTCAGCGCACGGCGAATGGCTCGCGCCAGCCCTGAGCCTCCCGGTGCTGGATCGGTGATATGGTGGGCGTCGGCCGTACCGGCGTAGCCGACAATCTCGGCGTACATGTGCGCGCCGCGCGCGCGGGCGAACTCCATCTCTTCGAGGATGAGAATACCCGCGCCCTCACCGGAGACAAAGCCATCGCGGTCGGCGTCGAAGGGGCGGCTGGCGCCCTGCGGGTCGTCGTTGCGGGTCGAGAGCGCGTGCATGCTGGCGAACGCCGCGATGGTCATCGGCGTCATGCCTGCCTCGGCGCCGCCCGTAATCATCACGTCCGCGTCGCCGCGCTTGATGACCTCCGCCGCCTCGCCGATGGCGTGCGCGCCGGTGGCGCAGGCCGAGACGG
>JAICKD010000730.1 GCA_025928125.1 Ktedonobacterales bacterium | reverse complement strand
GGGGTGCGGGTCGGCGTGGAAAAAGCCGAACTGCAGCATCTGCCGGACGTAGCTCCCGGTGATGCGTTGGGCGAGGGCGTCGCGGTCCACCTGCGCGGCGTCGAGGGCGGCGAAGTCGGTTACTTTGATGCCGTCCATCCACTCCAGCGCAAGCACCCGCCGCGAAGAGTGCTCCCAGACGACGCCGGGAACGCGGATGCCTGGGTCATCGGCGAAGAGCTGTGCGAACCGCTCGGCGTTGCGCCCCTCGCGCTCGTAGTTCAGCTCCTCGTAGATGGTGCGGCTGAACTCCGCATACAGCCCGCGAAAGTCCATCACGCGGTCCATCGAAGGCGCCAGGCGGCGCACCAGTTCCAGCACGAAGCGGATGGCGCGCAGGTCGGCGCGAACGATGCGCTCGATATTGGGGCGCTGCACCTTGAGCGCGACGGGGCGCCCATCCTTCAGCAGCGCGCGGTGTACCTGGCCCAGCGACGCCGACCCTGCCGGAATTGGGTCGATCTCGCGAAAGATATCGCCGACGGGTGCGCCAAGCTCCCGCTCGATGATGCGCTTGATATCGGCGAAGCATTCGGAAGGAACCTCGTCCTGCAACTGCGATAGCTCCGCCAGCGCCTCAGTGGGAAGCAGATCGGCGCGGGCGCTGAGAAACTGCCCGAGCTTGATGAGCAGGCCGCCCATCTCGATAGCCGTCACGCGAAACGCCCGGAGCGCCCGCCGCAATACATCCATGTTGGGGTAGGCGTCCTGCCCGCGCGCCCGCGCCCGCACCACACGTCGCCGCTCGCGGGTCAGCAGCCAGATGGTGACGAAGAGCAGGCGCGAGACGCGATAAAAGCGCCAGAGTTGCAGTGTCCGTCCCCATCGCGCAGTCATCCGGCCCATACGATCCCACTTTCCGCCAACCCGCCGGTTGTCTCGCCGCCACGTCCGGTCAGCATACCACGTCTTTTAGACGAATGAGGCCTACTGGTTGTTCTGGAAAGTACGGAAGCGCACAGAAAATTGCCCCCTCGGCGCCTGGGGTGGCGCGGGAGGGAGCAGTGGCGAGCGAAAGGGTGCGGCGGCTCATGAGTCCGAGATGAAGATGCTCGTCCAGACATCGAGCGGCGTCAGGCCGAACGACGCAATCGAGTAATTGCGCACCCTGGGCTGGGTCTGCCACCAGGCTTTGGTCTGATAAAGCGGTATCCAGGCGATATCGACGACCAGCAACTGCTCGGCGGCGTTGTAGTCGCGCATGCGCTGGAGCGGGTCTTCTTCGGCGTCGGCCTTGAGCATGAGCGTATTCGCCTGATCGACCATCACGCTGCCGATATTATTATCGCTGCCCGGCAGGAACTGGAGCGAGAGCCAGTCTTGTGGGTCGGGATAGTCGCCGAGCCAGTTGAAGAGCCATAGCTGTAGCTGCCGGTTGCTCAGTTGCTGCAACATCGCGGTGGGGTCCACCGAGCGAATGGAGATCGGCCAGCCAGGCATCGCTTTCTTCCAGGCGGCGAGCGCGTTGTTGGCGACCGCCGTCAGATCGGGCTGCCCGCTCGGAATAGTCAGCACGACACTGGGGCAGGTCGCGAATTTGCCGTGGCAGGCCTTGTTGACATACTGGGACGCATACTGCGCCGCCGCCGCCTGATCTCCCGTCAGGTGTGTGCTGCCATCTGGGCCGCGCAGGGCGGAGTCATAGCCGGGCATTCCCTGCGGGACGATGTGATTGGTGGGGATGACGGTATCCTTGAGCGCGTCGGCAATCGCCTGTTTATCTATCGCCAGCGCGAAGGCCTGACGCGCCAGGAGATTGTTGAACGGCGCCTCCGTCCAGTTCATGGCGAAGTAATAGAGATTGAGCATCCCGGTCTCATGGAAGTCCTTCGCCTTGGCAACGGAGGGATACTGCGCGGTAGGCGCATAGCCAACATCCACCTTGCCATTTTTCCAGGCGCTATATGCGCTATCCGTCGTCGGATAGAAGGTGTAGTTGATCTGGCGCAGCAGCGGGCGCGCGCCCCAGAACTGCGGATTGCGGGTCAGCGTGAGCGTGCCATCATGCGTCCACGCGGTCAGCGAATACAGGCTACCACCCACGCCGCTACCATCTGTCAGGTGCTTGGTCCAGTCCGCGCCATAGGTGGTTATCAGCTGCTCTGGCGCCGCGTACGCCACCGGGTAGCTGAGGATGTTCAGGAAGTAGGCGGCGGGCTGTGCCAGCACAATCTGGAGCGTGAGCGGGTCGGTGACGATCAGCGCATCGCCAATGAGCGTCTTGATGGGGCCATCCACAGTCACGCCGTCACTCTC
>JAICKD010000679.1 GCA_025928125.1 Ktedonobacterales bacterium | reverse complement strand
GGCGCGACGCCAACCGCAACGGCGGCCACCGCCACGGCAACGCCTCTCCCCATCGCCTGCGCCCAACTGCCTGGATTCGCCAGCGCCAGCGCGCTCACCATGCCCAACGTCGAGTTCCCGGCGGGCGCGGTGGCGTCGGCGCCCACAACGAGCGGCGGCGATGCGGGGGAATTCAGTCTCGCCACCTACAGCGTCTGCGTACCCGACACTACCGCCGATCTGACCGTGGCGAGCGGCAAAGGGCCAAAGCCATTCCTGACGCTGCTGCTCTTTGCCGGCTGGGAGGCCATCGGCACGTTTCCCGGCGATGGACGGATACAGAGCGATTGTGGCAAGGCGAAGTGCTTCTCGCTCCCGGACGATCAGCGCTATCTGGCGGTCGATGTGGTGAAGGCGCTCGGCAATGGGCTGGTCACCTTCCGCCTGCGCCATGCGACGCCCCCGCCGGGGCCAGTGTGCGATCCGGGCGCCTTCCCGGATACGTCGTATCAGCTCGTCAGCGACCAGGGCAACGGCGTGCTCATCCCGCTGCCGCCACTCTCGCGCGTCGGGCAGGGACAGGGCGCCGCTGGCTCGACCTATATCCCGGTGTGCAGCGCTGGTACGCCCGCCTCGATCAACGCCTTCTTCCAGCAGGCGGCGCCAATCTATGGCTGGGTACCCGGATCGAATGGCGCAAGCTCCTGGCAACAGACAAAGGGCGGCCACACCTATAGCTTCGCGGTGACGCCCGTCGCCGACGCCACCAACTGGACGCTGCGCATCATCCGCCCACAGTAGCGAGGAAAACAAGAGACCCCTCCCCGTGATGGAGAGGGGCAGATTTTCCGGTTGACCGGCGCGCTAGAAGCTGGGGTAGATGCCACGGATGACGCCGAGACCGCCGAGGAAGAACACCTTCACCGTCTCGTCCACGTAGTCGGCGAAACGGAAGTTGCTATCGGTGACGGCGAAGTCCACGCCCCAGTATTCCTGGTTCGTCTCGATCTCGATGGCGGTGGAGACCTCCGGTACCGGGAAAGGCACCGAGACCGGCAGGAAGACCATGTAGCCCTGCGGGCAGTAGCGGTCCAGGATGATCGGAATCTCGCGGCCCGTGCTCTTGTTCAGGTAGCGGGTGACGCGGTACTGCGCCGTGAGGTGTGTCTGCTCGGCGCTTTCGCCCGCCTGGACCACGTAGCGCAGTTGCCCCGCGCTGACCACCAGATTCGTCAGCCGGACGTTATCCAGCGGATTCATGATGATATAGTCTGGGTCGCCTGCCGCCTGGAGATACATCCCCGCCAGCAGATTGTCAATGTCCGCCAGACCCAGCTTCCCTGTTGGGTCGGCGGGCTGCGCCACCTGCGCGCCCAGCGTCGCGCCGTTCGCCAGGCTGGTGTTGCTGAGCGCCTGCGCGATGATGCCGTCCCACATCAGCGGATTGCCGGAGCCATCCACGAACGTCTTGGCGGTGTTCGCCGCCACCGTCGAGAGGGCTGTGCCGGAGGTCGCGGGCGGCGCGGAGATCGTCAGCGGCAGGATGGCGGGATTCACCTCGCCCGACGGCATCACCGTCGCCCCGTCGGCCAGCGTGACCGTCGCGCCGATAGCGGGCTGCTGCGCGTTCGCGCCGGAGATGCCCGCCTGAAGCCACATCGCGCTATCGGCGGGCTGCGAGCCGCCGGAGCCGACGTAGACGTTGTACTGCGTCGCGTTCGGCACGGTGAAGACGGTAATCGTCACCGTCGAGGTACTGCCGGTGGTGACGATCTTGGTCGCCGGTGAGGCGGTTGTCTCGCCCTGGGCGTTCTTCGCCGTCACCTTCACCCAGTACGTACCCGCCGCGACGGTGCCTCCACTAACAGCGGTCGCCAGGACCGGCGCGGGCGGGACCAGCAAATAGGTGGACGCGCCCAGCAGCCAGCGCTCCTCGGTCATCTTCAACTGATAGAGTAGCTCGGCGATACGCCGCGCCCGCACATCGGACTCGAGCGCCCGGCCGCGCCACTGCGCCTGAAAGCTGACCGCATTCATCAGGCCGATGGTCTGCATCGTATTTTGCAGCGACGCCACCGCGTAGGTCACCTGGCTTGGCGTGCCGCCATCCGCCAGCACACCCCAGTTGCGTGAGGTATCGAAGCTGGTGATCGCCTTCCAGTGGACGATGTCGGTCCCGTTGCCGCGCCGCCGTGGCAGCATATTCACCAGCGGCGTCACCACCGGCACGATCACTTTGGCTGGCGCCTCCAGCTCGTAGCCCACCAGTCCGCTAGCCATCGTAATCGCGCGGGTCGCGTCGCCCATCGCCTCGCGCACCAGCGCCACCGTCTCATCACCGATTGTCGCCGCTGCCGTCCCCGGCAGATACACCGCGCTTGCCATGTTGTTATTTTCCTTTCCTTAAACTCCCGATGAACTCGTGCGCCACTGCCCCCTCCCCTAGCCCCTCCCCCACAGGGAGAGGGGAACCAGAGAGCGGCCTACGGTTTGCGCCGCCGGCCGGGAGAAGTCTGCAATTCGCCTACTGATCGCCGCGCTGTTGCAGGCGGATCAGCTCGGCGGCGATGGCCACCTGCACCTGCGGATCGCGCACCTCGCC
>JAICKD010000492.1 GCA_025928125.1 Ktedonobacterales bacterium | reverse complement strand
GGCAGCGTCTTGCCCTTGACCACCAGCGGATCGAGCGCGTGGGCATGTACCAGCGGAGCAACCGCCGCATAGGTCGCAGCGCTGAGGATAATCTGATCGGCGGCGCCCGACTGAAGTCGCTGGGCAATGTTTACCGCGTCGCCGATGGCTGTGTAGTTCTGCAAGCGCTCGCGCGAACCGATGTTGCCGACGACCGCCAGCCCCGTATGCACGCCGATGCCATAGTGGACCGATTCGGCGTCGGGTGGCAGCGCCGCGTGGTGCCGCTGGAGCGCCGCGCGCATCGCCCAGGCCGCCCGTACCGCCCGCGTCGCATGATCCGGCTGAGCCAATGGCGCGTTAAAGATTGCCATCAGCGCGTCGCCGATGAACATCGTCAGCGTGCCTTCCTCGCGCCAGATCGCCTCCGTCAGAATATTGAGGTAGTCGTTGAGGATGCGCACCAGTTCGCCAGGAGCGATCCGCTCGGCAAGCTGGGTGTAGCCTCGAATATCGGCGAAGAGCACGGTAATCTCGCGGGTCTCGCCGCCAAGGTTGATGGCAGACGAATCGGCCAGCAGTTGCCGCACCACCGCCGGATGCACATAGCGCCCGAAGAGTTGCTGAATCTCCTCAGTCTGGCGCTGGCTCCGCCGTAGCTCAGTCAGGTCATCCACCACCATCGCGACGCCCAGCGGCTCGCCCTGGCCGTCGCCCGCGCGCAACGGCGAGACGTTCAGCCGCAGACACACCTCACCGCGCTGGGGTAGTGATCGCGTCACCTCGTGTCCCAGCGTCGCCGCCGTGCCGTTGATCGCCTGGAAGAGGATATGCGCAAGCGTAGGGTCGCCGATGCTCGCCAGCACCTCCTGATACGACCGCCCGATGGCGCCGGACGCGACGAGATTGAAGATGCCCTCAGCCGCCCGGTTGAAGGTCGTCACCATGCCAGCCGTATCCGCGGTAATGACGCCGCTGGCCATGGAGGCGTAGATGTTCTCCATATACGTCTTCATCGCGGTAATTTCGCGCACGTGGTGGCGCAGGTCCTCGAAGAGCCGGGCATTGTCGATGGCGATAGCGGCCTGATTGCAGAAGGCGGCCAGCAAATCGAGGTGCGCGGTGTCGAAAAGCGCGCGCTCCGTCCGGCTATCCACGTAGACGACGCCGACCGCGCCGCCGCGCACCCGGAGTGGCGCGCACATCACCGAATGGATGCCCTGAATCACGACGCTCTCATGCTGGCGTAGCCGTTCATCCATCTGCGCGTCGATGGTCAGCAGCGGGCGTTGCCGCTCCCACACGTCACGCACGATATTGCGGCTCAGTCCAAAGTCGCCCTGGGCCAGTGGACGGCCATCGGCTCCGCGCGCCGCCGCGAATTGGAGATCGCCGCCCGCCTCGTCGCGCAACATCAGGAAGCCGCGCTCGGCATGCACCACATCGATGAGCTGGTCCAACACGCGGCTCAGCACGTCGTCCAGATCGAGCGAGGTGTTGAGATCCTGCGCAATCTGGTAGAGCACCGAGAGCCGCTCGCGCTCGTCCTGAAGCGCCGCGACGTTGTCTTGTGCGGTCTGCACCGAGGAACTCAGCCGCTTAAGCGCGTGTTCCAACTGCGCCAGGCGCAGATCGGCGGCGCGCGCGGTCTCGAGCGCCTCCGCCAGCAGCCGGGTGCGCGGATCGCTCAGATTGGCGGAGAATTGCCCCTCGGCGGCAGGTTCGAGCGACCCGGCGAGGCGATGCATGGCGGCGGCGATTTCCGCCAGCCCAGCGGCTATCGAGGTGACATCCTGCCGGGCGCGCGCCTGAGCCGCGCGTGCCACCCCCGCGACGTGAGCCGCCTTCGATGGCTCGCCCAGATGCGTGACCAGCGTGCCATCGTCGTCGAGCGTTGGCGTAGGAATCGGCGACGGTGAAGGGCTATCTTCGGGCAGCGTCAACTCTCGCCCAGCCGCATTCGAGCCTGCTCCCATGCCCAGCACCACCGTTGGCTCGTCATCGAAGTTGGGAGCTTCGTTGGAAACCGGCCCAGACTGCTTACTGTCTCCAGAATCTTGTGATGTCGCCATACTATTCCGATCCGTGTGAGCGAGCGTGCGTCAGCGCGGCGTCATGCCGTCACCCGCGATCAATGCGTGGTGACGTATCTGACGTGTCATGACACGCGGGGCGCATCCATGGGCGCGGGCGCATGTCACCGGGAAAGCGGTGCAATGAGTATAACATGAAGGTGAGCGTCCTGTGTATCCCACCGGCCAGTCGCGCAGGGATACCGCTGGATCTCTGGCTCCCCCTCCCTTTTAGGGGAGGGGGTAGGGGGAGAGGTCTGCTACAGCGCCTCGAAGATGGCGGCGATTCCCTGGCCGCCGCCGATGCAGAGCGAGGCGGCGCCGTAACGTAGGCCGTTGCGGCGTAGCTCGTTCACCAGCGTCATCGCCAGGCGCGTCCCGCTGGCGGCGAGCGGGTGGCCGAGCGAGATCGCGCCACCATGCACGTTCGTCTTCTCGCGGCTCAGGCCGAGGTCTTTCTCGACGGCTAGATACTGCGACGAGAACGCCTCATTCACCTCGACACGGTCCAACTGGTCCAGCGTCATGTCCGCGCGCTTGAGCGCCTGGCGGATGGCAGGGGCTGGCCCGATGCCCATGATATCCGGCTCTACGCCGACGATGCCCCACGAGACGATGCGCGCCAGCGGCTTCAGCCCGCGCTCCCTGGCCACCGCGCCCGTCGTCAGCACGACCGCCGCGCCCGCATCATTGATGCCGCTGGCATTGCCCGCCGTCACCACGCCGCCCTTCTTGAAGCGTGCGGGCAGCTTCGCCAGCGCCTCCATCGAGGTCTCGCGGATACCCTCGTCCTGGTCGATGACCGTCTCGCGGCCCTTGCGGTCGGTTACTGTCACAGGCACGATCTCATCCGCGAAAAGGCCGCTCTGCTGGGCCTTGCGCGCCTCCTCCTGGCTACGCAGCGCATAGGCGTCCACCTGTTCGCGCGAGATGGAGTATTTCTCGGCCAGGTTCTCGGCGGTGATCGCCATACCACAGCCGACATAGCTATCGGTCAGCGCCTCCCAGAGATAGTCTTCGAGCGGATGCTCGCCCAGCGAGAGGCCGGTGCGCGCCCCGCGAATGACGAACGGCGCCTGTGTCATGTTCTCGCCGCCGCCCGCCAGCGCGATGGTTCCCTCGCCCAGCAGCAGCGACTGCGCCGCCGAGACGATGGCCTGCAAGCCGGAGCCGCAGAGGCGGTTGACGGTCAGCGCGGGTACCTCGATGGGTACGCCCGCTTTGAGTGCGACATGGCGCGCGAAGTAGATGGCGTCGGCGCTGGTCTGCATGACGTTGCCAAAGACCACCTGGTCAATGTCGGTGGGCGCCACCCCGGCGTGCTCGATAGCGGCTTTGGCGGCGGTGGTGGTCAGATCAATGGCGGAGATATCCTTGAGCGACCCCATAAAGACGCCAAAAGGTGTGCGGGCGCCACTCAGGAGAACGATGTCGCGGTCTTCGAGATTCATCGGTGTGCCGTTCCTGTTCCGGCGCCCAGCGAGCG
>JAICKD010000037.1 GCA_025928125.1 Ktedonobacterales bacterium | reverse complement strand
TGCTGGAGCGGATCGTAGGGATGGAACACGCTTGCGGGCGGCAGATGGAAGGTGATGTACTCGGCGAAGGTACGGAGCGCGTCGGGGAAGATAGACCACGAGGTGGGAATGAGGCGCGGCCACTCGCCGGTGGCGAAGAGCAGGATGACGTAGATGACGCCGCTGAGAATCCAGAAGACGACCGAGAAGAAGTGGAAGTGACGCCCCATGCCCAGATTGTCGCCGCCGGGCTGGGCGATCAGCGGCGTGACCGATTGCTCGTCTTCCAGCGATGTCCACATCCGGTCGGTCGGCTCCTTGCGCCGCGTGAACCGCAGCCATTCGCGGCCCGGCGTGCAGTCGTCGTTCCAGAAAAGGCGCGGGAAGGAGGCCAGAATCTGGATGCCGGAGCGGGCGAGCAGGCCGATAAAGAAGACGTTGATCCAGTGCGCCGCCCGCAGCCATGCTGGGAAGCCGAAATCGGCGACAGCAGTGATATGGTCAGGCGTTATCGGCATAGCATCACATCCTTTAGAAGAACGGCGGGCGGAACCTCTCCCGGCCTTCGGCCACCCTCCCCTAGAAGGGGAGGGCCAGGGTGGCCATGCTGCCCGCTGGCGACGGCTGTAGCTCTAGTTCTGGCTCCCCTCTCCTGCGAGGAGAGGGGAACCAGAGTCGTCATCTGTCGCCATCCGGCAGGCTGGTGGTCCAGGCCCTCCCCTTCTAGGGGAGGGTGGCCGAAGGCCGGGTGAGGTCTGCTCGCCCGCCCCGGACCTCACCCCTATCCCCCTCTCCTCGTAGGAGAGGGGGGACCAGAGGCATTATCCGTCGCCATCGGCAGGATGGTTGCCTAGTCCCTCCCCTTCTAGGGGAGGGTGGCCGAAGGCCGGGTGAGGTCCGGGGGATAGCGCTTACCAGTTGATTGTTTCGTGATGTTATGAAGCAGTGGGGCAAGAAGAGAAGAAGAGAGATGAGCAGCAGTAACAGTTTTATGACCGACCCCAAAGCGTTCTTCACCAGTGAAAGCGTGACCGAGGGACATCCTGATAAGCTCTGCGACCAGATCAGCGACGGCGTGCTCGACGCGATGCTGCGCGACGACCCGATGGCGCGCGTGGCCTGCGAGGCGGCGACGACCACCGGGCTGGTGCTGGTGGCGGGCGAGATTACCACCTCGACCTATGTGGACATTCCGGCCATCGTCCGCGAGACGATTCGTAAGGTTGGCTATGTGGACGCCAACTATGGCTTCGACTATCGCACCTGCGGCGTCACGACGGCGATTGGCAAGCAAAGCCCCGACATCGATCGCGGCGTCAGCGCTTCGCTGGAGTATCGCGAGCGCACCGCCAGCGGCGAGCTGACCGACGCCGAGCTTGAGGCGGTTGGCGCGGGCGACCAGGGCATGATGATCGGCTTCGCCTGCAACGAGACCGACGTGCTGATGCCAGCGCCGATCCACTTTGCCCACAACCTCTCGCGCAAGCTCGCCGAGAAGCGCAACGCCGACTGGGCGAACAAGGGTCCGATGGCCTGGCTGCGCCCCGACGGCAAGAGCCAGGTGACGGTGCAGTATGAGTATGGCAAGCCGGTGCGCATCGATACGGTCGTCATCTCGACGCAACATGCCGACACTGTCTCGCAGGAGCAGATTTACCAGGACATCGTCGAGCAGGTCATCAAGCCGACGCTGCCTGCGGAGCTGCTGGACGAGAAGACGCGCTATCTGGTGAACCCGACCGGGCGCTTCGTCATTGGCGGGCCGATGGGCGACGCGGGGCTGACCGGACGCAAGATCATCGTGGATACCTATGGCGGCTTCGCCCGTCACGGCGGCGGCGCCTTCAGCGGCAAAGACCCGACGAAGGTGGACCGCTCCGGCGCGTATGCCGCGCGCTATGTCGCCAAGAATATCGTCGCGGCTGGCCTGGCGGACCGCTGCGAGGTGCAGGTGTCGTACGCCATCGGCGTCGCGCGCCCAATCTCGCTCTTCGTCGAGACGTTCGGCACGGGCAAGGTCTCCAATGAGACGCTGATTGACCTGATCCGCGAGCACTTCGACCTGCGCCCGGCGGGCATCATCCAGACGCTGGACCTGCGCCGCCCGATCTATCAGCCGACCGCCGCCTACGGCCACTTTGGCCGCACCGACATCGACGCCCCGTGGGAGCGCACCGACAAGGTGGACGCGCTGCGGAGCGCGGTGGGCGCGCAGATTGGCCAGCCCGCCTAAGCATTGACGTGGAAAGGCGAGTCGCCTGATGACGCCGGACGGTGTCGCGGAGAAGCCGAAGACCGCCCGGCTCTGGTCCAGTCGCGACTGGGTGCTGCTCTGGAGCGGGCAGCTTGTCTCGGTCGTGGGAACGCAGGTCTCGCAGCTCGCCTATCCGCTGCTGATGCTGGCGCTGACGGATTCCCCAGCCCAGGCGGGCTTCCTGAGCGCCGCGCGCACCATCCCCTATCTGCTGCTTGGCCTCCCCGCCGGTGCGCTGGTGGACCGCTGGGACCGCAGGCGCGTGATGATCGTCTGCGACGCCGGGCGGGCGCTGGCGCTGGGCAGCATCCCGCTGGCGCTGGCGTTTGGCTGGCTCAGCCTGGCGCAACTCTACGCCGTCGCGCTGCTTGAGGGCGCGCTCAATGTCTTCTTCAACCTGGCGGAGACAGCGGCCCTGACACGGGTCGTCTCGCGCGAGCAGATTCCGTCCGCGACGACGCTCAACGAGGTCACGCTGAGCACTGGCTCGATGCTTGGCCCCGCGCTGGGCGGGCTGATCTTCGCCATCGGGCAGGGCTTCGCCTTCCTGGTGGACGCGGTCTCCTACGCCGTCTCGGTGGTCTCGGTCTGGCTCATCCGCGCCGACCTGAGCGCGCCCCGGACGGCGGACGCGAGCAGGCTGCTGGACGATATCCGCGAGGGCGTGGTCTGGCTGTGGCGCCAGTCGCTGATGCGCTTCCTGGCGTTTGTGGTCGGCGGGACAGTGCTGATCGAGTCCGGGTATATGCTGGTGGTCATCATCCTGGCGCAGCGCATGGACGCCTCACCCGCCGCAATCGGGCTGGTGCTGGGCGCTGGTGGAGTCGGCAGCGTCGTGGGCGCGGTGCTCTCTGGTCCCGCCATGCGGCGGCTGACCTTTGGCCAGATTGCGATGGGCGTCCACTGGATCTGGGTGCTGTTGCTGCCGCTCTATGCCATCGCGCCGACGCCACTTGCCCTGGCCGCCATCACCGCGGCTGCCTATGGCGTGACTCCGATCTTCTTCGTCACGCAGTACAGCTACCGCCTCGCGCGCATCCCGAATGAGCTACAGGGGCGCGTCAATGGCGTCTTTCGCCTGTTTCAATTCGTTGGCCAGCCGCTCGGCCTCGCGCTGGCGGGCCTGCTCAGCCAGTTCATCGGCCCTGTGAACACGGTGTTGGTCTTCGCCGCGCTGCTGCTTGTCCTGGCGCTCTCGATCACGCTAAACCGGGAGTTGCGGCGGGCGGGCAAGCTTACCCCCTAGCCCCGGACCTCTCCCCGGCTACCTGCGGTACTCCCCATAGTCTAGACAGCTTGACGTCTCAATCATGTTCACAAAGCAAAAGGTGTACTACAAATTTGGTTGGACAATTGTAGAGTCTTCGTTGGCCCACCTATTGTGCGGCCTCCAACGCCTCACGGAAGAGCACCGGGTAATCGGCGTGCGCCAGCGTCAACGTGGCCGCGTCGTCTACTGTGAACCACGCAACCGCGTCGTGCTCGTCTGGCAGCAGATTACGAGGTTCCCCCTCCCACTGGGTGACCAGGAACAGGTGTACGCAGAGCACAGAGGCAGTCTCGTCGCCCATAGCCGACGCTCGGAGCACGGCCCATTCTCGCCACGCTGTGGGTATCACGCCAAGTTCCTCGCGTAGTTCGCGCACCAGCGCCTGTGCGACTGTCTCGCCTGCCTCCACATGCCCGCCCGGCAGGTCCCACACCCCTGGATAGGCCGTACGGCGAGCTGAGCGTTTCCCCAGGAGGAGACGACCTTGGCAGCAGAGTAGTCCAGCAGCGATGTCGATATCCACGGGTTCGCCTCGCTCTCACACTGCCTGTATCTCTCAGGGTAGCCAGGCCCGCACAATAATATAGCATGCTCCAAGGGCCCGCCCGACGCTGTATAACGCGCTATGCAGCCACGCCGTAGACCTGAACTCGTGGCGCTCCATCCGCATGCTCATACGTCGTGCATTCCCCTCGTTCAATGCCCTCTGCTTCTTTAACGAATGAGTCTGTCCAGATTTTGGGGAGTGTCACACCTCTCCCGCGAGGAAAAGGTGAAGCGGGGCGCCACATGCAGGTGTAACACAAACACGCGACTTCTCTGCGATGACCGCCTCCGGTATCCCTCCTGCTCTGAGAGCAGCGTAGCACGAACGCTGAACGGTTACACGAGGTCAGACGGGGTCATTCCCGCGCATGTGCGGAGAAACGCGCCAGTTTGGCGATGAAACGTCATCGTGGCCAGGCGCGCTATTCCTCTATCGTCCTCTATCGCCTGCCGCAGACGATGTAGAATGGCTGGACATACTCGCCGCGCTGCATCTCGTGGCGGATTGCGCTCTGCGCCTGGGCGAAAGCCTCTGGCGAGGCGATTCGGGCGGCAATGATCTGCGCGCGCATGCCCTCGATACGCGCCATCATATCAGCGCCCATCAGTTCGCCAAAACGCCCGCCGTGCGGCCCGATGGGCAGTTCAACCGTGCGCATGCGGATATCGGTCAGCGAAAGCTTGTGCAGCAGGTCGCCGAGCTTCGAGCTGACGCGCGGGTCGAGTCCGTGCTGCTGCCATGCCTGGAGCGCCCATCGCTGCATCGCCTCCAGCGCCGGGCCGCCATTATGCACCAGATCGCCTTCCGCCAGCTCGACCCAGCCGCCGAACGCGGTAACGCGCGCCATCTCGCCGACGACGCGCGGCCACGCCGCCACCGGCAGGTCGCGGGTCATCTGGCGCATATGCGTCAGGTCGAAGGAGTTGGGCGCGAAGGCCAGCGGCTCCAGTGCGTTGTGCTGGACGAACGCATAGCTCCGCGGGCGGGCGTTGGAGACGGCAAAGACGCCCGATGCCGACGGATTGCCCTCGTCTGGCGCCGTCGTATCCAGCCCGACCACCCGCGCGCCCGGGAATTCACCCGCCATCTCGCGCACCCAGCGTCCCGAGCCGCAACCGATATCCAGCATGTAGGATGGCTTCGTGATGGGCGCGAGATAGTTGGCGCCCAGCGCCGCGCGCAGCATGACATGCAGGAAGTCACTCCGGTTCACCACCTCCGCCTCCACCGGCACAGGAAATGCCGTGGCCAGTGAGAGTGGCATGCGTCCCAAGGTGGATGAGGTCGGCGCCGATCTGTAGGAGGTGGGGGCAAGGGGGCGGGGCAGGCTGTCGTCGGATGGATACCAGCTCATGATTTCTCCTTCTCAAGCAGGTGAGGGCGGTGTGAGATGAGGCGCGCCCTTGCGCCGCCTGGCAGCATCCGCCGCTGGAAGTATACCAACCTCTACGCAAAATTGCCCTAGGGAAAACCCTAGTTTTTGGAGGTATTTCGCCACAACGCCGGTCGCGGCTGTGGGTTATGGTCAAGCGGACAGCTATATTCGCACGGCGCGCAACGGCCAGACCACTACTTCCAGTTGCTCGGAGTAGTAGAGCAGCGGCGGCGTCGCGGGCAGGCGGATCCCCATTGGCTCGGCGATGGTATTGCGGACGATTTCGGCCGTCGCGGGCTGCAGCGGCCAGGGCGCGTGATGTATCTCGCCGCGCATCAGGCGAGCGCCGCGTGTCGTATAGAGGCAGTAGCGCGCCGTCAGCCAGTCCGCCAGCGAGCCGAGTTGCGCGTGTTGCACCGACCCTGTCGGCTGGTAGCGCGCCTCGAAGACCGCAGGTGGCTTCCCGCTTCCCTTGCGCTCGCAGCGGTAGTGGATGGCGCCACCTGCCGCCGCAATCGCGAAGCGCGCATGGTAGTACGGCAGCGCGAAGAGCGCCCGCGCCCCCAGAACGGCGAGCAGGCTGCCCGCGTCCAGGCTGAAGAAGAAGACGCCGGGTTTGCCCTCCGCCGTGACGTAGGTGCGGACGTTGAGTTCGCCAAAGCGCGTGGCGGTGGGAATGCCCGGCAGCCCGCGAAAGTGGACGCGCTCCATCTGGAACGGTACGATACCCAGCCACGCCTGGCCATCCCAGGTATCGAGCGCCAGCCCGGCGGGCAGCAGCGGGCGCACCATCTCAGCGGAAACCGGCCAGTGCGCGAACAACAGTTTCCGCCAGACCTGGCTCATCGCCCACGGGCCGTCAGGCGTCGGCCAGGGTCGCGTATTCACCGAGGAAAGCGCTTGCTCAGGTGTCATACGCAGACGGTAGCGCAGACCAGCCGCCAGCCGCAAATTCGGCTATCGAAGTGATACCTGAAGCGATATACTCTGCAAAGGCAAGCTGTTGTGCCTGGCAGGTGAGAGTGGAGACGATATGCAGCAAGATCGTGGCGAGATGAGTATGAATGGCAGGATTTGTCTTATTACGGGCGCAACCTCCGGCATCGGGCTGGTGACGGCCCGCGAGTTGGCCGCGCGTGGCGCAACCGTGGCGATGGTCGGACGCAACGAGACGAAGACGCGGGCGGCGGTCGAGGCGATCCGCCAGCAGACCGGCAACGCCGAGGTAGACTATCTGCTGGCCGACCTCAGCTCGCAGGCGGCGGTACGCGGCGTGGCCGATGCCTTCCAGCGGCGCTATGGCGCGCTGCACGTGCTCGTGAACAATGCGGGTGCGGTCTTCATGCGTCGGCAACAGACCGCCGATGGGTTAGAGATGACCTTCGCGCTGAACCATCTCGCGCCGTTCCTGCTGACCAATCTGCTGCTCGATACGCTACGCGCCAACACGCCCGCGCGCGTCGTCACCGTGGGGTCGGTCGCCCACAATGGCGCGCATATCCCCTTCGATGACCTGCAACAGACGAAGGGGCGCTATTCGGCGTTTGGCGTCTACGGCCAGACCAAGCTCGCCAACATCATGTTTACCTATGCGCTCTCCCGACGGCTGGAGGGGAGCGGTGTCACCGCGAACACGCTGCATCCCGGCTTTGTCGGATCGAACTTCGCGCGCAACAACGGGCCGGTGATGAACGTCGCCATGAGTCTGGCGCGGTCCTTCGCGATCAACGTGGAGAAGGGCGCCGAAACCTCGATCTACCTGGCGTCCTCGCCGGAGGTGGCGACGGTGAGCGGACAGTATTTCTACCAATGCAAGCCGAAGCGTTCCTCGCAGGCATCCTACGATGTGGCGGCGCAGGAGCGGCTCTGGCAGGTCAGCGAGCAGTTGACCGGGCTGGCGTGAGACGCCCCGCGTTGTCCAGTAGATGCACGGGTGCGGCTGCTCACAAATACCTACCACGAATCACATGTTCCGAGAGGCAACTTATGGTAAACTGGCGCGATGAAGGGATGGCGAGAAAGCCAGCATTCAAGCATCGGGGAAGCGCGGACCCCCGCACGCGCTGATCGCTGATACCGTCCGCGCGGAAAGGTGGCATCCCATGGCATCGCAGACAACTGGACAGCCTGTAGCGCCCTCTGTAGAGAATCCGTCCGCATCGGAATCCGTATCCATGGAGGAGCTGCAGCTGGCGGCGCGCAACCACGCGATGCCGCTGGAGGCGCTTCGTTATCCGATTACCCCGGCGGGATTGCACTATCTGCTGATTCACTTCGATATTCCCGCCGTCGAGGTCGCTTCCTGGCGGCTCGCGGTGGATGGCCTGGTCGAGCGGCCGCTCACGCTATCGCTGGAAGAGCTTCAGGCGCGGCCCAAGGTGACGCTGCCTGTCACGCTCGAATGCGCTGGCAACGGGCGCGCGCTGCTGACCCCTCGCTCGATCAGCCAGCCCTGGCTCAACGAGGCGGTCGGCACGGCGGAGTGGACTGGCACGCCACTCGCCCCGATTCTGCGCGAGGCGGGGATTCACTCCGACGCCATCGAGGTCGTTTTTACCGGGATAGATCGCGGCGTTCAGGGCGGCGAGGCGCAGGACTACCAGCGCAGTCTCACGCTGGACGATGCGCTGCGCGATGAGGTCTTGCTGGCCTACGCGATGAATGGCGCGCCGCTGTTGCCGCAGCACGGCTATCCTCTGCGCCTGATCGTCCCTGGCTGGTATGGCATGACGCACGTGAAGTGGCTGCGCGGCATCACCCTCATCGCCGAAGCATTCCAGGGCTACCAGCAGGCGGGGACCTATCTCTTCAAGAAGAACGAGGACGATCCCGGCGTACCTGTCACGCGCATGGCGCCGCGCTCGCTAATGGAACCGCCCGGCATCCCCGATTTCATGTCGCGCGCTCGCGTCCTCGCGGCTGGCGCCTGCGCGCTCGCTGGCCGGGCGTGGTCGGGTCAGGGGATTGTGGAGCGGGTGGAGATCAGCACTGACGGCGGGCGCACCTGGCAGGATGCTGCGCTCGGCGAGTCGCCGTCACAGTCGCCCTATGCCTGGCGACCGTGGACGTTTGACTGGCAGGCGGCGCCCGGTGCGTATGATCTCTGCTCGCGCGCCACCGATAGCGCGGGGAACATCCAGCCGCTCGACGCGCCCTGGAATGTTGGCGGCTTCATGAACAATGCGGTGCAGCACGTCGCCGTAACCGTCTCGTGACCACACTTCTGAAACCCCCTCCCCTTGTGGGGGGAGGGGTTGGGGAGGGGGCCATCGGACCTGGAGTAAGCCCGGCAGTAGCGAGGCGCCATCTGTGCGCTATCTGTTAAGAACACCTAACAGAACGGTCATACCCCAGTGGCAATGATGGGACTAGGCCAGCGTCGCGGCATGAATGCCGCGGCTAGGAACGGATTGTGATAGGGTTTCTAAAGGGGGAGATGCCCAATGAGCGACCGTGAACTCGATGAGTTCCTTGCCACAGCCCTCGCTCGCCAGCTCGTGGCAGAGGAAGCGATCCATAATGGCGATCCAGAGCCACGGCTGGCGATGTGGTCGAGAAACGATCCGGTGACGGTGCTTGGCGCGGTGAAGAACGCAAGCGGCTGGGACGAGGTGAGCCAGCTCTTCCGCTGGCTCGCGGCAGGGTTCTCCGACTGCACCTCGTACCGCTTCGACCTCATCGCCGCTGGGGTGAGCGGAGACCTGGCCTACACAGTCGGCTACGAACACACCTCGGCATCCTGGGATAGCGTTCCGCTCGATCCCTACACCCTGCGTGTCACCCACGCCTACCGGCGCGAGAATGGCGAGTGGAAGATTGTCCACCGCCACGGCGACCGCGTCTCCAGCGATCAGGGTCCACTCACCGAGGCAGCGACGACGTAGGGCGGAGGCAGCCTCACCAGGCCATTCGGACCGCGCTACTGCCGCATCGCCTGGATCGTGTCGAGCGCCTCGATGACATGTCTGTTGAACTGGATCTGCGACGAGAAGATGTGTCGGACAATGCCCTCCCGGTCGATGATATAGGTGACGCGGCCAGGGAACATCCCCATGGTCGTCGGCACGCCGTAGAGCTTGCGCACCGCGCCACCCTCGTCGCTGAGCAGGATGAACGGCAGGCGGTGGTGCGCGGCGAAACTCTCGTGCGACTCCACCGAGTCTGAGCTGACGCCGACGACCTCCGCGCCCGCCTCCTTGAAGACCTCGTATGAGTCTCGGAAGCTACAGGCCTCGGCGGTACAGCCCTGTGTCTCGTCCTTGGGATAAAAGTAGAGGACGACCGCATGCTCGCTCAGCAGGTCGCTCAACTGTACGGGTTTGCCGCTCTGGTCGGGCAGCGTAAAATCGGGCGCGTGGTCGCCCACCGCAGTGCGCCTGCCATCCCCCACGCCCTTGTCGCTCTGGTTGGTCGAATCAGATCTATCTGTCATCTAGACGCTCCTTCTGAATAGATATTCTACGCGCTCCTGGGTTGCTGTTGCACCGCATCATCCAGGTATACGCATGCGTGTTATGCTCGCACGCTTGGGGCGCGGCAGTGGGAGAGGGACACCAGAGCGGCTGGTACGATAGACGCTCTCGCGAAAATGGCTGATAATACAGAGAATGCGCGGTGGTCTTTTCATCGGGTGAATGATGCCCGTGTTATGGCGATACCTGAATGTGGCAGAGAATGGATGTGGCATGCGGATATTGATCTCGGGCGGTGGCACTGGCGGACATATCTATCCCGCGCTGGCAGTGGCGCGCGAGCTACAGGCGCGCTACGATGCCGATATTCTCTATCTGGGCGATGCCAACGGCCTGGAGACGAAGATCGTACCCGCCGCCGGGCTGCCGATGGTCACGATCACGGCGGGCAAGCTGCGCCGCTATCTTTCGCGCCAGACGTTCACCGACCTCGGGCGCATCCCCGTGGGGATGATGCAGGCGCTACGCCACGTGCAGAACTTCCATCCCGATGCGGCGTTTACCAGCGGCGGCTATGTCTCGGTGCCTGCCGGACTGGCGGCGCGCATCGAGGGAGTGCCGCTGGTGATGCATCAGCAGGACGTGCCTGCCAATCTGGCGAACCGCCTGCTCACGCCGTTTGCCACGCGCATCTCCGTCTCGTTTCCTGACTCGCTTCGCCACTTTCCCCGCCGCCGCACGACCCTGACGGGCAATCCCGTGCGCGAGGAGATTCTGGCGATGGTCGGCGCGGACCCGGCTCCGCATAAAGCGCGGTTCGGCTTCTCGCCGGAGTGGCCAGTGCTGCTGGTGACGGGAGGCAGCCAGGGCGCGCGCCATCTCAATCAGGTGGTGGTGAATGCGCTGCCAGGGCTGTTGAAGCACTGCCACGTCTTGCACGTGAGCGGCGGGCTGACCTATGAGGCGACGCGCCACGCCGCCGATGCCCAGCTGGCCACACTCTCGGACTCGCCAGAGTCGCATGGCCGCTACCGGCTCTATCCCTACCTCGACGAAGAGATGCCCGCTGCGCTGGCCGCCAGCGATATCGCGCTCTGCCGCTCCGGCGCGTCGACGCTGACCGAGCTGGCGGTGATGGGGAAGCCGAGCGTGCTTGTCCCGCTGCCGCCGGGCTTTACTGGCTCGCCACAGGCCGTCAACGCCGAGATGTTTCGCCGGGCGGGCGCGGCGGAGGTGGTGCTCGACCGCAACCTGACGCCAACGACGCTGGGCGCGACGCTCTACCCGCTGCTGGACAATCCCTCGCGCCTGGCGCTGATGTCATCCGCCGCGCGCGCGCTCGGACATTCCGACGCGGCGCCGACCCTCGCCGAGATGGTGGCGTCGCTGGCGTCGGGCGGGTGAGTAACGGCGCGGCAAGGATATTAAAAGCGCCGCTGGCAACGGGCGTTCTACGGCTCCCACGCCGCAAGCTGAAGCCCTGCGGCTAATCCGTTGGCGAGCGTGTTCTCTAGTCAGCAAGAGGGTTCCGAACGGGCAGGAT
>JAICKD010000231.1 GCA_025928125.1 Ktedonobacterales bacterium | reverse complement strand
GTGCTGGACCAGACGCGGGAGCAGTGTGGCGACTTCACCGGCGATGATCTGCTGCTGCTGCCGCGCGTGATGCTCGATAATGCGGGCAAGCGCTTTCTCGACGATGTGACGGTGGACGATTTCCGCGCCCAGGCGCCAGCGCCCGTCACCTTCGCCCGCACGGCGGATGAGATGGCCGGGGCGATACGGGCGCTGGCGGGCCTCTCTGCCGCCGTGATGCCCGATAGTGTGCCAGTAGGCGGTCTATGACATATCGAAGACACTTCGCATGGCGCTGGGTGGTTCCGCTGTTTCTGCTGACGACGCTGGCCGTGATCGCGCTCTCCGCCTGTGGCACGCGAGGCAATCCGCCCGCACTGGGCAAGGCCGTGCAGGTGACGCTCAGCGCCGGTGGCGCCGCCGCGACGCTCGGCCACGCGACGCTGACGCCAGCCTACGGCGCGCATGTCGTCGTCTATATGCACGGCGCGCTCGTACCCTACGATAGCCCACAGACGCCCGCGCAACTGCGCGAGGGCAGCTGCTACGGCAAGGTAGTGGCGCCTCTAACGTCTAATGCGCCAACGGGCGGCTCAGCAGTAGTGCAGGCTGCCACCGATAAGGGCGCCAACGTCGCGCTGCCCGTGGACGCGAACTGGTACGTGGTCGTGCTGGAATCCGCCGCGCCCAATGCCGCCGTCACCGCCTGCGGGCATCCGCTCAATAATATGCGCCAGTACTTCGATCTCTACGAGCCAGACAAGGTAGACCAGGGCGTCGGCCTGGGCATCGCGCTCTACGAGGGCATCGTCATCACGCAGGTGCATGTCGCGCTGGCCGCGCCGACGACGAAGCAGTCCACCGAGTGGAGCATCCATAGCGGCGGGTGCCAGGGCAGCACGCTCGCCAGCGGCGCGATTGCCAGCGGCGCCACGACCGGCAGCGGCATCGCGTTTGCCCCGCTCGACGCCAAGACCTGGTGGCTCGCCGTCGCGACGGATGGCGCGACCGACCCGGCTACATGTGTCAAGGCGGGGTAAAATCCAAAGGGGAGCGCTCCGTGGCCTGAAGGCCACGGCTAAACCTGACCGTTATAGATACCACTTCGACGGCAAGTGCAGATGGTGGGCTGGGATTAGCCGCGGCATTCATGCCGCGAAGGCAGCCAATTACGTCTATTGCCCGCGCTCGTAGCGTAGCAGGAGGGTCGTATGACAGCAGCATTAGACGAGATACAGACGCCCGGACGCAAGCGCCTGCTATTGCTGATGACGCCCGCCACCTATCGCGCGGGCGCGTACTTCGACGCGGCGCAACACCTCGACACCGAGGTCATTCGCGGGCTGGATTTGCCGAAGACGGTTGCCGAGGAGTGGGGCGTGCCGCTCGCGCTTGACTTCGCCGACACCGAATCGTCCGTCGCCACGCTCAAAGCGGCACACGCGCGCCAACCCTTCGATGCCATCGTCCCGGTGGACGACAGCGCCACCATCCTCGCCGCACGGGCCAACGCGGCGCTGGGATTGCCGTGGAATCCGCCCGAGGCGGCAGAGGCGGCGCGCGACAAAGGTGTGATGCGTCGGCTAATGGCGGCGGCAGGCGTACCCTCACCCGTCTTCCGCCGCTTCCCGCTGACCACCGACCCGCACGAGATTGCGCGGCAGGCGCCTTACCCCTGCGTGGTCAAGCCGCTGCGTCTCTCTGGCAGCCGTGGCGTGATCCGGGCCAACACGCCCGACGAACTGGTCGCCGCCGTTGCCCGGCTGGAGCGCATCCTGCTCGACGACGGCAACGCGCGCGCGACGACCGATATCCTGGTCGAAGACTTCATCCCCGGCGTGGAGGTCGCGCTGGATGGGCTGCTGCGTGAAGATGGGCTGCATGTGCTGGCGATCTTCGATAAGCCCGACCCGCTCGACGGCCCCTTCTTCGAGGAGACAATCTACACGACTCCATCGCGCCTGTCAGCCGAGTCCCAGGCCGCCATCGCCGACTGCGCCGGGCGGGCCGCCGCCGCCATTGGCCTGCGCGATGGCCCAATCCACGCCGAGCTGCGCGTCAACGAGCGCGGCCCGTGGATGGTGGAGATTGCCGGGCGCTCGATAGGCGGCCTCTGCTCCACCATTCTAGAATTCGGCGCGGGCATGTGTCTGGAGGAGCTGCTGCTACGGCACGCGCTGCGCATGGAGCTACCCTCATTGGAGAGCGTCGGCGTCGGCGCCGGGGTCATGATGATCCCCATCCCAAAGGGCGGGGTGCTGCGCTCGGTGTATGGCGTCGAGGAGGCTGAGGCTGTACCCAATATCACCGGGATCGAGATTAGCATTCGCCCGCATACCGTCGTGACACCCCTGCCGGAGGGTAGCAGCTACCTCGGCTTCATCTTCGCCCGCGCCGAAAGCCCCGCCGCCGCCGAAGAGGCGCTCCGCGCGGCGCATGGCAAACTCCGCTTCGATATCGCTCCGCTGCTACAAATGGCGCGCTAATCTTTGGTTACCTCCAGGTTGCGTAGACGGTACGTGCGGTGTAGTATCATGCTACACAATATGAAGTGTTGGCGTATGCGCATCGGTAAGGAGGAGTTTTGTGCCAATCGTGACCGACAGCGAGGGTATCCGCGACATTCTGACACGCTACCGGCGGATCGCCGTCGTTGGCCTCTCTAGCAATCCTGAGCGACCCAGCCACGACGTCTCGCAGTTCATGCAGGCACAGGGCTACGAGATATACCCGGTGAACCCGATGATTGCCGGACAGGTGGTGCTGGGGCGGAAGGTCTACGCCTCGCTGGCCGACCTACCGGTGCGCCCAGAGATCGTCAACGTCTTCCGCCGCTCAGAGTTCGTGTCCGAGATCGCGGAGCAGGCCATCGCCGTCGGCGCCGATGTGCTCTGGACGCAACTCTTCGTCGTGAACGATGCGGCGGCCCAGCGCGCCAGCGACGCCGGGCTGTCGGTAGTGCAGAACCGCTGCCTCAAAATCGAGTATCACAAGCACGGCATCGGGCAGATCGCTTCGGGCGACGAGGGTGACGCATAGGCCGCGCCGTTGCCAGCGCGGTTTTTCACCTCAGTACGCGGGCGGCGGGGGCGCATACGGATAGACAGGAACCACTGGCCCACCGGCCCAGCGCTCGGCAATCGCGCCAATCAGCGGGAACTTGACCACACGCCCGCTGAACGCCGCGACCATCCCCCATATCCACAGGCCCAGATAGACCAGCGCCACCGCGCCGATGCAGAGCACCAGCAAAATCGTGCCGAATCCCGCGATGGCATTTCCCGTGGTCACGTCGCTACTGGCGCCCGCGGCGCTGCCGAGGATGACCACAGTGAAAGCGATAAACCATAGCGCAACCAGGACCAGATAGGCAATTGCCAGCAGGATCGCCTGGGCAGTGTGGAACTTGACGAAGCGATTCTGCTTCTCGATGAAGAAGAAGATGATCGCCACGATACCGAAAAGGTACCCCAGACCAGCCGAGATATTCGGCTCGATGCCGATACTCGATGGCCCCCACTGGCTGCCCGCGCCCGGTGGCGGAGGCGGCGCATACCCTTGTGGCCCAGGCGGCGGACCATATCCAGGCGGCGGTTGCTGCCCGTACGGTGGCTGCTGCCCATAGGGTGGCGGTTGTTGTCCGTAGGGTTCGTAGGGTGGCTGTTGTGGAGGCGTCGTCATGGTGGTGTCGCTCTATTTCTCCGTGAGCGAGCGCATCTTCGCTCTTGACAGCGCTGAACTACCGAGTCCTTGCTCCTTCCCGATGGCGCGGGACGGTGGAAGTATACCACGAACTGGCGCTGCTACCGCCTACCCCTGCTCCTTCACATGTCTATCTGTCTCAAAGCTCCCCACACACACCGATGTGCGCGTCGTTGTCTCCCTCACACTGGCGTTCAAACGCATGGCGCGCAGATTCTGTGCCATAGTCACGCCCATCTATTACTGGCGCACACCGAAGGGGTGGCACACGAGTTGCACGTCTCACCGGCGAGCGTGACAAGGAGCGGCTAGCTCTGGCATACCCCTACAAGGAGAGCTTTCATGACAGACGGTACAAATCATACAGACCATCCCGACCATACAGGGTATACAGGCTACAACACCCACGACGCGCTCGAACAACTCATTCAGCGGCGGCTCCACGCGACCCTCAACGACGATATCACCGTTGGCGTCGGTGAGGATGCCGTCTATCTCAGCGGGCGCGTGCAGAGCGACGCGGAGCGGCAGGTCGCCGAAGAGGTCACCCGCACGATGGCCGAGGGTATGGGTGTGGAGAATGACCTGGCGGTGGAACGCTTGCTGCCAGAGGATCGCATCGAGACACGCTCACCGGATCTGGGCGAGGGGCGGCTCTATGAGCATGTCACCGGGCCAGAGGAGAATATCGATTCACTCAACCCCGATTTTACCGGCCAGCCGCTTGAGTCTAACCCCGACGCCGACGCTGGTCTCGCGGACAATCCGCCTGTGGAACCCGATCCAACCTACTTCCCGCCAACCGACCCGGTAGTCCCGCCAGATGGCGACGAGAATCGCATCGTGCAAGGCGGTTTCGCGCCAACCTCCATGGAGGGCATGGAGATCGAGCGCTCGGCGGAGGATAACCTTCCTGGCGACGAGGCGCTGGCAGACGCGATTCGCGAGGCGTTAGCCAACGACGCCGCCACGACCGCGCTCCACCTCGATGTCACGGTAGAGGCGGGTGTGGCGCATTTGCGCGGCAAGGTACCCGATCTGGTGGAGGCTGAGAACGCCGAGGCGGTAGCCTCCGAGGTTCCAGGCGTCCGCGAAGTGGTGGACGAGACGACCGTCGAGCATATGTAGCCACGGCGAGGTGGTAAAGACGATCAACGTGTAGTTTTGGTAATCGGTGAGGCGCCTTTTGCATCTGGTTAGCCCGCGCAGGCGGGCTTTGCGGCCGCAGCGGAGCGCAGGCCCCTAGGCGCGACTTTAGTCGCCAGCGCCTCACCGCACCATGAATACGCAAAACTCTCGGTAAACATCCAACCGAGAGTTTTGCGAGACCAATAACTATGTTGCGCTGAGAAACACTACAAAATGTAGCGGCTCAAATCCTCGTCTTTGAGCAACTCGCCCAGCCGCTCGTCCACGAAGGCGGCGTCCACCGTCACCGTTTCGCCGGAGAGCGCGGGCGCGTTGAAGGAGACATCTTCCAGCACGCGCTCGGTGATGGTATGCAACCGCCGCGCGCCGATATTTTCGACGCGCTCGTTCATCGTCGTGGCGCAGCGCGCAATCTCTTGCAGGCCGTCCGGCGTGAACTCCACGCTGACCCCCTCGACCCCAAGCAGCGCCTGGAACTGGCGAACCAGCGCGTTTTCGGGCTGGGTCAGAATGCGCACATAGTCATCCTGCGTCAGCGACGACAGCTCCACCCTGAGCGGCAACCGCCCCTGTAACTCAGGAATCAGGTCAGACGGCTTCGAGCTGTGGAAGGCGCCCGCGGTAATCCAGAGCACGTGGTCGGTCTTGACCGGGCCGAAACGGGTCATCACCGTCGAGCCTTCGATGATGGGCAGCAGGTCGCGCTGCACGCCCTCGCCAGAGACATCCGGGCCTGTCTCGGACTTCGCGCCCGCGACCTTATCGATCTCATCGAGAAAGACGACGCCCGACTGCTCGACACGCTTGGTACCCTCTTCGATGACCTCATCCAGGTCCACCAGCTTGTTGGCTTCCTCCTGGGTCAGCAGACGCCGCGCATCCTTCACCGAGACCTGCCGCGAACGTCGGCGATTACTCGGCATCGCGCTGAGAATCTCCTGGAAGTCGCCGCCGACCTCGTCGCCCGCGAACCCCGCCATGAACTCGAAGACCGAGGGGAAAGCATCCTCTGGCTCAAGCTCGATCTCGATCATCTGCTCATCCAGCTCGTTGCGGGCCAGCCGCTCCGCCACGGACTTGCGTGTTGGTTTGCGGCGGCGCGCGTGGGCGGCGCTTGGCGTGGCGCTGTTGCTGTTGCTGTTGCTGTTCGACGCGGCCGATGTCGTGGTCAGCGCACCAGAGCCAG
>JAICKD010000817.1 GCA_025928125.1 Ktedonobacterales bacterium | reverse complement strand
GCTCAATATGGCCGAGATCGAGATCAGCCTCGTCAGTCGCGGCTGTCTGGCGTGCGGGGTTCCGACCACCCAGGAGGTGGCCGCGCGGGTGGCCGCGCTCACCCGTGAGCGTAACGCCGCCCACGCCACCATCCAGTGGCGCTTCTCGGTGCTCGATGCCCGTACCAAGTTGCATAAGCTCTATCCTGAACCACTCAGACCGCTAAACACTCTGGACTGAGTAGTAGGCGCGGATTTATCCGCCAGTCATCTATCGAAGGGATGCCTCCATATGCCCACAACACGACTCCACTTCATCCGCCATAGCGAAGCGTTCTCCAATGTGCCGCACGACGGCAGAGTCGTCTCCGGTATGCGGGGTGATAAGGGGCTGACTCCGCGTGGTGTCGCGCAGGTGGAGCGGCTGCGCGACCGGCTGCTGGCGACTGGCGAGCTTGTCGCCGATGTTGTGCGGGCGAGCACATTGCTGCGCGCCTGGCAGACTGCCGAGATTCTGGCGCCCGCCTGGGATACGCCCATCATACCCGACGACGATCTACATGAGCTACGCCCCGGCGCGTCGGATGGTCTGTCGGTCGAGGTGGCGCGCGAGCGGTACGGGAATGTCGACTTCAACCAGGAGGCCTATCGCCCGAAGTCGCCCGGCGGCGAAATATGGGGCCAGTTCGTGCTACGCGTCGGCACGATGCTCGACCGCGTCACGCGCGACTATGCGGGCAAGACCGTTGTGCTCATCACCTCAGGCGGCGTCATCCACGCGACGTTCCTCGTCTTCTTCTCCATGCATACACTTCTACCACCCGCGGCATGGTTCGCCACTGAAAACGCCAGCACCACCACCTGGGAGCAGCGTCCCTGGCGCAACCAGCCATCCGTCTGGACGCTCTTGCGCTATAATGATACTTCGCATCTCAACGACCGGTGATACATGCTCACAAGGCCACTTGTAACTTACACTTGTAACCCAAACGAGATTAGCCATTAGTTATGAGAGGAAACCATGACGCACCTTTATCTCATTCGCCACGGTGAGGCCTATTCCAACATCGAGCTTGACGGCAATGGCAGGGTGCCAGGGCTGCGCGGCGACAAAGGGCTGACCCCGAGCGGACGCGCTCAGGCCGAGCGGCTGCGCGACCGGCTGGCTCGCACGGGCGAGATTCGCGCCGATGCGTTGCTCGCCAGCACGCTTGCCCGCGCCCGGCAGACCGCCGAGATCATCGCTCCGGCGCTTGGCCTGCCGATCATTCCAGACGACGACCTGCACGAGATGCGCGCGGGCGATGAGGTCGATGGCATGAGCGAGCGCGAGCTACTGGAACGCTATACGATCCCCGACTACCGTGAGACGCCCTACGCGCGCATTGCTCCTGATGGGGAGAACTGGGGCGAGTTCATCCTGCGGGTTGGGACGATGCTCGACCGAGTGACGCGCGAATACGGCGACAAGACCGTAGTTCTGGTGACGCATGGCGGCGTCATTGACGCCTCGATCATGATCTTCTTCCAGGTCCACACGCTGAGAGTGCCGCCATTTGCCCTCTACACCCACAACACCTCGATTACCGAGTGGGAGCTGGAGCGGCGCGACGGCTTTCACGCACATGACGATACAGCCAAAGCCGGGCTGTCCCGCTGGCGGTTGGTCCACTACAACGACGACCACCACATACGCGACATGCCCGATGATGCCGAGCCATCTCCACATTCCGCCGCAGAGGCGATGGAGAACGGTAATTCCTGATATTTTGCGGCATTTGGGGTATAATGAAGGGAGAATAGTGACGCCGCGCAAGGATGTCGCGGCAGGGAAGGAGTGGTCGTTCATGAAGCAATATCAGTATCAGGTTCCGGCGCATCGCCT
>JAICKD010000274.1 GCA_025928125.1 Ktedonobacterales bacterium | reverse complement strand
TAGCGCCCGAATTCGCAGTTGCGCGAAGGCGCGTCCTGGATTACTCGGCGAGTTCAAAGCGGCAGTGTGGAACGGCGCCCCGATCACAGCACTCGCGGACCGGCACGCCTGCCACCTCGCTCACAAACGCTTCGGCCATGCAGCAAGCATCTGGGTGGCCCTGTACCACTGCGGCTAGCGGGCAACTATAGCCTCGAAGGGAGAGATTCTCACCTTCCACGCCCAGTTCGGCAAGGCCGCCCAGCTGGTTGAGCGCGCTGGCGGCAGCTTCAAGTCGCCTGCGCGCATCTCCATGTCCAGGCGGATATTCGCTGGCCATGCGCGCGCCAATACGACGTAGAATCCTCTCCATTTCGTCAGAAGGCAATTCCCCGTCCAGGACATCGAGCAGTTCATTGAGCACCGCCGCATAGGGTTTAGGGAAGAATTGCTCGGCATCGGCAGTCAACTCGTACGCATAGGCAGGCTTGCCGACGCTGCCATCGCGCCTTACACCACACTGGCGCACGATCCCATCTCGTTCAAGGGAGGCCAGATGGGCGCGCACCGCATTGTCGGTTAAGTTCAGTGCGGAGGCCAGATCGTCTACCGTGTGCGAGTCGCGACGCAATAGGGCAATAAGGCGTCCGCGCGTGCTGGTGAGAAACCGGAGGGACCAGGCGGACGACATGAGACGCTCCTTCTGGCACGGCGCCAGGTACATTGAAACCTGCTGCCGAATCTATAGGCGGAGGGGAGGGCGCACAAGCTGCGATGACATATGCAGACCATCAGTGATAGCATATTCCGCACGATTTTATTTGTCAAATAAGTATAATGAAATATTGACAAATATGGCGAATTCAGGTATAGGTCTATATGAGACAACGTCAACAGGCGCTGACTGCGAAAGAACACACCAGCGGCGGAAGAATAGCTGCCTGAAAGGGGGCATAGGAATGCGCGAAATTTCAGATAATGCCACGACGCATGATAATCCTGAACCCGAGTTACCATCCGAGTCTCCGACATTGACGGATCGGATTAGTGAAGTCTTGCAGAACGGCGTCAAGGCAGTCATCGGATCAAACCGCAAGCCACCACGGCGCTTCAAATCGCTGTTACACGGCACCTGGCTCGGCCACCCTCTCCACCCGGCGATCACCGATGTGCCGATAGGCGCATGGCTGCTGGCAGTCATCTTTGACATTGTCTGGCTCGCCTCACCTGACGCGAACAGCTGGGCTGCCCGTGGCGCTGAAATAGCCGTGCTGATCGGTATACTCGCGGCCATCGCGGCGGCGGTCACTGGGCTGGCCGACTGGAGCGATTCGTATGGCGCAGAGCGCACCGTTGGGCTGTATCATGCCGGGCTGAATTCGCTGGCGCTCATCCTGTACATTGTTTCCTTCTTCCTTCGCCTGGCGGATCCCTCCGGTGAGAGCGTCGCGGCGGCAATTTTGGGCTTCATCGCGATAGTCAGCGTATTTGTAGCGGCATACCTCGGTGGCGACATGGTCTTTGGCAAAGGAACCGGGGTGAACCATGTCGCATGGCAGGAAGGAAGCCACGACTTTGTTGCTGCTCTGCCCGTAGCTGAGTTGCCAGATAACACGCTTCGCCGTGTGGAAGTTGCGGGTGTCCCAGTGGTATTGGTGAAGCTTGGTACGAAATATGCCGCCATCGCCTCAACCTGTTCGCATGCGGGCGGCCCGCTCGACGAAGGCGAACTGCAAGGGGATGTTGTGCAGTGTCCGTGGCATGGCTCGCGGTTCCGCATGCGCGACGGAAAGGCGATCACCGGCCCAGCCACGTTCTCCCAGCCGCGATATGACGTACAGGTTCGCGACGGGATGATTTACCTGAGACAAGCATAGATAGATCAGTAGAGCCACGAATAAAACGCTCATATTGCCGCATGTCCGCCCGCAAGGATGCAATGCGGTAGGTGAGCGTTTCCCCGTCCTGGGCATCTTTGTGATTCTCCCGCATATCTTCTCCCCGAGGGTACGGAAGTTGCTATTATCGTTTATGTCTACGATAGACGCACTCGTGGCCTGACGCTGACAGGATTTGGCGCATGGCGCTAGTGGTCTTCGGAAAGGATGAGACAAGAGCCAATGAAGAGCCAATGAGAGGAGACTCGCTTGACTGCTAAGGACTCGAACTACCAAAACCAGGATGTGGCAGCCGCCAGGTCCACGGGAACGCAGGATGCTACCAACTCGGATCAGGCAAAACGCTCGGCCGGGGCGGTCGCCGACCAGGCAAAGCAGGCGGCGACACAGGTGACGGATCAGGCAAAGGATGCTGCCAGGAGCCAGTTGGCCACCCGCAAAGATCAGACGGCGCAAGGATTGCATGTCGTTTCGTCGGCGATCTCTGATATGGGCGACAAACTGCGCCAGAGCGATCAAACATCGTCGTACGCGGGCGTTGCGGATCAGGCCGCAAACCAGGTAGAGCGACTATCGCAGTATCTGCGAGGTCACAACGTGCGTCAGATTGTGAACGAGGTGGAAGATTGGGCGCGACGTGAGCCAGCGCTGGCCCTTGGCGGGGCTTTTGTCGCTGGTTTGCTTGCTGCGCGATTCCTTAAGAGCAACGGGGTGCAAGCGCGATCTAGCGGCGGGCCGAAGGGCGAGTTTCACCTGAGCAATCGCTCAAGTTATCAACCCTATCGGCGGGATCCGCGCTATGGCAATGACTATGGCGCTGGCTATCGTCCCGCGAGCCGCTACTGGGATGAACAGACCGGATCGCCGGATGTGAATCCCCAGACCACCCAGCGTTAGCAGCAGATCCGACGCATGGAGTGCGCCGAAGTCGCATACGACTTTTGGGCCTCTCAGGAGGGAGAGCTATGGGTATGGAAGCTCGACAAAGACCACAAGAGGCGTCTCTGGGTGATCTGTTCGCCAGACTCACTCAGGATATGAGTCGGTTAATTCGCCAGGAATTCCAGCTTGCCCGACGTGAAGTGACCGATAAGGCCACAGACATTGGCAAGAACATGGGCATGCTTGCCGCAGGCGGCGCTGTCGCGTACGGCGGGTATCTCTTTCTGCTTGGGGCGCTAGTCTATGGTCTGATTAGCCTCTTTGCGTTGCCGGTATGGCTGAGTTTCCTCATCGTGGGCGTGCTCGCCGCTGTAGTGGGATTCATCCTTATACAGCGTGGCATAGCTGCGCTGAAGCGAACTCAGCTGACCCCGCAGCAGACGGTGGATACACTTAAGGAGGATGTCGCATGGGCGAAAGATCAGACGACATAGAGCAACAGCGCGACGAGCCTGGCATAACGTTTGAAGAGAGCCAGGAAATCGCGGGACGCAACGCGGAGAGTATGCGCGAGAACCTAAGTTCGGCTCGCGATACAGTCGACGACTCCGCCAGGATGACGTCGGCATCGCGCGATGATTACGTCGTTAGGGAAACAAGGGAAACGAGCGACTCGCCAGGGGATGAAAGCACTGACGAGATTCGCGACGGTATTGCAGATACCCGCGCCAGGATGGGCTCAACGATTGATGAGATCCAGGACCGATTAAGTCCGCAGAATCTCGTGGCACAAGCGAAAGACGCGGCGCGTGACGCGACCATCGGAAGGGTGCAGGAAATGGCAGGCGATGTGGCGGATACAGCCAGAGAAACCGGGTCAACGCTGATGGATACCATCCGCGAAAATCCTGTCCCGGTTGCGCTGACCGCGATTGGTATGGGATGGCTACTGTTCAGCGCGCGGCGCCAGGCTGCGGATCGCCGCGAGTGGGAGTACCGGTACGGCAAGCCACGCGGGTATGATCGGCGTTACGGCAATGGGTATTACCGCAACGACTACAGATATCAGCAACAAGGCCAGGGCAATAACCGCGTCGAGCAGATGACGGATCGTGTTCAGGATGCCGCGTCAAAAGCCGGGAATCAGGTCCAAGACGCCATGGGCAATGTGGCTGACAAGGCAGGGGACATGGCTGACTACACCCAGGTGCAGGCTCAACGCGCGCAGGGATGGTTCGAACGCACGTGGAACGAGAATCCGCTGCTCCTTGCTGGAGGCGCCCTCGTTCTTGGCGCCATCGTTGGCCTTGCGATCCCGGAGACTCCCATTGAGGATCGGATGATGGGTGATGCACGCGATACCGTGGTGCAGAAGGCTCAAGGGGTTGCAGAGGACACAGTTCAGAAGGCAAAGTACGCAGCTACCGAAGCGACCGATCAGATGGCAAAGCAACAGCCCCAACCCGGCAGTCAGCAGGCAGGAGTAGAAAGAGGTTCCAGCGCAGGCGAATAGTCTCCAAAGACAATAGAATCCGGTGCGAACATTGGGGAGCGTAGCCCATTTGGGTATGCTCCCCTTCCTTCTTGTGTAAACTAGCGAGAGACAGTTACGGTTGAGGTTCAGCCGTAACCATCGCCCGATCCGCGTCAGGAATACATGGAAGGAAGGATCCCCCATGCGTGATCGATCACGCCACCGTTCTCTTGTCATTGGAGCCGTCGGATTGGTCCTGGTGCTCGCTGCCGCAGGCGCGGCGGTTGGATTCAATCTTCGTTATCCACGCGCTGGCGCCGCTGATGTCGCCCCTAACCTCCGGGTGTCAGGAGCCTCACTGGTTGACGGATCGAATCGGTCCGTTTTTCTGCATGGCGTAGACTACAGCGGAGGTGAATACGCCTGCATACAGGGCTGGGGAATCTTTGACGGCCCCAGCGATCAGACCTTCGTCAATGGGCTATTGTCGGCGCATGTCAACGCCGTCCGCCTGCCGATGAATGAAGACTGCTGGCTGGGCATTAATGGCGTCCCGGCGGCCTATAGCGGCGCTAACTATCGCAACGCATTTGTAGCCATGGTCAAGTTGCTGACCAGCAATGGCATTACGCCGGAGCTGGATCTGCAATGGAACGCGCCGGGTTCGCAGCTAGCCTCTGGCACCAAAGCAATGCCCGATGCCGACCACAGCGGCGCATTCTGGCAGAGCGTGGCGACCACGTTTGCTGGGCGCACCGATGTAATTTTCGACCTGTACAACGAGCCGCATCCGAGCAGTTGGAATATTTGGCTCAACGGTGGGTCAGATAGCGGCTTCAACGCGATTGGGATGCAGGCGCTTGTCTCTACCGTGCGCAGCGCTGGATTCCACGGGGTACTTTCGCTTTCGGGCATCGATTGGGCAAACACGCTGGGCGGCTCATCGGGCTGGCTGACACATCGCCCATCCGACCCAGACAACAACCTGGCGGCTGCGATTCATGTCTACAAAGGCAACACGCATCAGTCCACGAGCGCCTGGAACAGCGACTTTGGCCCAACGGCGGCGCAGGTTCCACTCCTCAACAATGAGTTCGGAGCATACTGCTACGACGATAGCTGCACGGACCCCAACTTCGCGACCACATTCTGGGCTTGGCTATCTAGTGTGGGCGCTGACGGCACGCTCGCCTGGACGTGGGATACGTGGGGTACAGTTGAAGCACTGGTTAACAGCTACAGCGGGCCAGCGTTGACCAGCTGGGGTCAGCAGGTCAAGGCGCAATACGCGACCTACGGTAC
>JAICKD010000369.1 GCA_025928125.1 Ktedonobacterales bacterium | reverse complement strand
GCGTCGCGGCATATCGAGTAAGCGCTGTGGATACTTCGCCTCGGCAGGCCTCTCGCTTAAGCGCTCACGCGCACCTGCTATCACTGGCATGTATTGCGATGTGACATCTCTCCCGGCTGAAACCGGGAGCTTCCAGGGGTCGAACCCCACGCCATGATGCCCCAGGGCGAGAGCAAAAGCTCACCAGCAGTATAGCAGCCGATTGCCGCCAACGTCAACTGTGCCGTACTCTCGGTCTTGAAAGGCCGGAGTAAAGACGAAGGGCTTAAAAGCCCTCCCAGACGCAGGGCCATTCATGGCCACTCGCCACTACTCCGGCCATTTATGGCCGAGACAGCCGCCAGCCGACTTACGCCGTGCGCAGCGCCATCGTCGGCTGGATATCGAGCCGGACGCTGGGCGACATCGTCGAGCAGAGCACGATGCTCTTGATATACTGCCCCTTCGCCCCGGCAGGCTTCGCGCGCTGGATGGCATCGAGCGCGGCGGTCAGGTTCTGGGTCAACTGCTCGTCGGTGAAGGACAGCTTGCCGATGGGAATGTGAATCAGGCTGGTGCGGTCAACGCGGAACTCGACGCGACCCGCCTTCACCTCGCGCACCGCCCTGGCGATGTCGAACGTGACGGTACCCGTCTTCGGGTTCGGCATCAGGCCGCGCGGCCCCAGGCGTCGGCCCAGGGTAGCGACCTTCTGCATCGCATCCGGCGTCGCGATGGCGACATCGAAGCCAAGCCAGCCCTCATTGATCTGCTTGATCATGTCGTCCAGCCCGACGAAATCGGCCCCGGCCTGCTCGGCCTCGTTGGCCTTCTCGGCTTGAGCAAAGACCAGCACCTTCACCGATTTGCCTGTACCCGCGGGCAGGCCAGCGGTGCCGCGCACCATCTGGTCGGCGTGACGCGGGTCCACGCCAAGCTGCATGTGCAGCTCGACGGTGGGATCAAAGGTGACGTAGTTCAGCTTGCGCAGCAGCGGAATCGCCTCCGCGACCTGATACAGCTTCTCTTCGTCGACCAGCTTGATCGCTTCTCGATACTTCTTACCGTGTTTTGGCATGCGAATCTGCCCTCCTCGTGGCTCATGGTCCGCA
Source organism: Ktedonobacterales bacterium (assembly GCA_025928125.1). Lineage (GTDB taxonomy): Bacteria > Chloroflexota > Ktedonobacteria > Ktedonobacterales > JADMIN01 > DAHUXT01. Next base: position 3,388 of record JAICKD010000369.1, on the reverse strand, counting down.
GTGACTATTGGGCGGATAGAAGCCGGGATCTCCGGCTCTGTCTCTCTAAACGTATACAACGCGACGCGAGATTCGGTGCTAGCCCGGCTGGCATACCTTGAAGCCCTCTCCCGTCAGGGGGAGGGTGGCCGCAGGCCGGGAGGGGGTCGCGCCTCAACAGCAACAGTGGAAACTCAGGCGATGGTGATCCCCATTGAGCGCGCGGTGCCTGCGATGATACGCTCAGCCGCCTCGATGTCGTTGGCGTTGAGGTCTTTCATCTTGAGCTCGGCGATCTCGCGCAGTTGCTTCTTGGTGATCTGCCCCACCGTAGCCTTCGCTGGGGTCTGCGTCCCCTTGTCGACGCCAGCCGCCTTTTTCAGCAGGTCCGTCGCCGGAGGTGTTTTGATGATGAAGGTGAAGGAGCGGTCCTCGTAGACCGTAATCTCAGCCGGGACGATATTGCCCGCCTGATTCGCGGTGCGCTCGTTATATTCCTTCACAAAGCCCATGATGTTGATGCCGTGCTGGCCGAGCGCTGGGCCAACAGGCTGTGCGGGCGTCGCCTTGCCCGCGGGGAGTTGCAGTGTGAGCACTGCTTTGACGCGCTTGGACAATTTCTACTCCTTTGAGGTCACCGGGCGATGCGGACTCCGCGAATGAAGCCCTCAGGCCATCACGGCCCGCGCCCTTCCTCGAACTGGCGCCTGCCGATATCCGCACGCACGGCGGCACGGCGCCCTCCGCTAACACGTTGGAAACGAAACTACTGATCACATCCGGATGGAATCATACCGCATGGATGCGACCGCTGTCACATCTTCTCGACTTCGAGGAAATCCAACTGCACCGGCGTCTCGCGTCCGAAGAAGGAGACGAGCACCGTCACCTTATTGCGGTCTTGATTGATCTCGCTGACCGTCCCGATGAATTCGCTGAACGGTCCGCTGATGACTTTGACCGGCTGGCCGATCTTGTATTCGATCTTGGCCTTGGGCTTGGCCTCGGCGCCAGCGGCGGGCGCGCGCAGAATATAGCGTAGCTCGCTCTCTGGCACCGGAACCGGCTCGGTACCCATGCCGCCGACGAATCCAGTCACGCCGGGCGTATTGCGCACCGCGTGCCAGGTGACCTCGTCGAGCACCATGTCCACCAGCACGTACCCCGGATAGATCTTCCGGGTAACGGTCCGGCGCTGGCCGTTCTTGATCTCGATGACCTCTTCGGTCGGCACGACCACCCGGAAGATGCGCTCTTGCAGCTGCATCGAAATGATGCGCGCCTCGATATGCGTCTTGACCTTATTCTCGTAACCAGAGTAGGTGTGGATGGCATACCAGTGACGCCCCTCGACCTCAGGTTCGGGCGGCGGAAGCTGTTCGCTCTCCTCCAGGGGTTCCTGATCCTGCGCGTCCATCGTACACTCCTCTATGGCGCGGAACACCCACGCCAGGTATCACATCTGGCTTCTCTGGTAAAGACGCTACCGCCTACGCCGAGCGTACAACCAGTGCGTGGCGCCCAGGCTAACCGCCCAGGCCAACCACCCAGGTCAGCAGCCTGGCCAGACCGAGATCGGCGGCGGCGAGAATGAGGGCGACGACCGCAGACATGGCGATGACGATGAGCGTCCAGTTCCATGCCTCGTTCCAGGTCGGCCACGTCACCTTGCGCAACTCGATGTACGATTCGGCAATGAAGCGCGTCACCGGGTTGCCCAACGTCCAGGCGGGTACCGTATAGGTGTGCAGCGCCGTCCGGTTTGTGGTGGCGGTGAGGGACTGGTCGCTCGCGAAGGCAGCGGGCAGCGGATCGCCAGCGTCTACGGCCTCTTGCGCCTCGGCGAGCTGCTCGACCTCCTCGTCCATCAGACTCTCCCCGGCGGGATCGAGATCCTGATCGCGCGGCGCCTCATCATCGGTCGATGGTGTGCGCACGGCACGTGCCAGGCGTCTGTCCTTATTAGTACTTGCCTTTGCCAAGGTGAGTTCTCCTGTTGCGGATCGCCGCGCATCTGCGGGCAACGCCTACGAGTACGCTCGTCCGCTACTTGGTCTCGCGATGCGCGCGATGGCACCGGCAGCGCGGACAGAACTTCCGCAGTTCCATGCGGTCCGGGTCGTTCTTCTTATTCTTCGTCGTAATATAATTGCGCTCTTTGCACTCGGTACAGGCGAGTGTCACCAGAATACGGTTTTCTTTGCCTTTGGCGGCCATACGTCCCCTATCCTCTCAGCCTTCTCTTTCGTGGCTGCGTCGTAGTCGTACCAGCGCACACCATACATAGAATGTCATGAATTGCGATGTATGCCAACCATGCGCAAACGGACTGGCGCAAACCACTCCAGCCTATTGTATACCATCTTCCAAATGACTGTCTAGCGCATGGACCCGAAGTTCATCCCACCATGTTCGCCGCTATTCGCCACTATCAGGAACGGAACACGCTCCTGACCGACGATTGCCGATCAGGAGCGCTGCACGTTGCAACTTGCTTGCGCCCGTGCGTTTGCGGGGAGCTTACGCGGTGACCTTGGTGACAGCGCCCGCGCCGACGGTGCGACCGCCCTCACGAATGGCGAAGCGGCTGCCCTCTTCCAACGCGACCGGGGCATGCAACTCCACCGTCATCGTCACATTGTCCCCCGGAATCACCATCTCGACGCCTGCCGGCAGCCCAATCGCCCCGGTCACATCGGTGGTGCGGATGTAGAACTGCGGCCGGTAGCCGTTGAAGAACGGCGTGTGCCGTCCCCCCTCCTCCTTCGACAAGACATAGACCTGCGCCTCGAACTTGGTGTGCGGCTTAATGCTGCCCGGCTTGGCCAGCACCTGCCCCCGCTCGATCTCGTTGCGCTCGACGCCCCGCAGGAGGCAGCCCACGTTGTCGCCCGCCTCGCCCGTATCCAGCGTCTTCTGGAACATCTCGACCCCCGTCACCGTCACCGCGCGCGGCGCCTCGGTGAAGCCGACGATCTCAATCGTGTCGCCGACTTTGACCACCCCGCGCTCGATGCGCCCGGTGACGACAGTCCCACGCCCCTTGATCGAGAAGACATCCTCGACCGGCATCAGATAGGGCTGGTCCACCGGACGGGGCGGGGTGGGGATGTAGTCGTCCACCGCGTCCATCAACGCCCAGATCGGCGCGGCGGCGGGGTCCTCGCGCGAGAGGTCGCCGGTCGACTCCAGCGCCTTCAAGGCCGAGCCCCGCACCACCGGGATGTCGTCGCCGGGGAAGTTGTTCTTGCTCAAAAGCTCGCGCACTTCGAGCTCGACCAGCTCCAGCAACTCCTCATCGTCGAGCATATCGACTTTGTTGAGGAAGACGACCATCGCTGGCACCTCGACCTGGCGCGCCAAGAGGATGTGCTCTCTGGTCTGCGGCATGGGGCCATCCGGCGCCGAG